>JAGXHJ010000038.1 GCA_024636315.1 Methylophaga sp. | reverse complement strand
TGGTCAATCAGCATTGAATCGGCAAAACTAGTTTGTTGTAGGTTTTTCCACGCCATGTATGAGCCCATTCCTGATGATTTTCGTAGGGTGTATTATCTCATTTCTAGTATGTTTTTGCCGGTTTCGTGCAAAGGTCTCCAACTATCACCACTATAAGAATAGTATCAATATTCTATTATTGATTAGAGACCATGGCTTTGATGGCGTGGTAATCGCCTTTGAGAACTGGCCAGATATTAAGGCCATTAGTGAATATCTCCGTACACTGCGTACCGCGTTAACTTCATTTCCGTTTATTATTGTTGGTGGGGTACAGTCTACACAAGATGCCAAACAGCTTATAGCTGCGGGGGCATCACTGGTTCAGATCTACACTAGCTTAGTACAACAAGGCCCTTTACAGACTCGAAAGCTAATTTCCAACTTTGATTAAAGCGGTAGCGCTTCATACCTTCAGGAGGTCTTTAAGTCTCAACTGCAATATAATCCATGCCTGGCTTGCCGCACCAGTAGCCATCACAGGCTGCTGCGGTTAACCATGGTTGAAGATCCGTGGCCATCGAGTCGCCCTGCAGCACCTGATAATGGCGTTTGATAATTTCAACCATATAGTGGGGTTGGGGACTGATACGCATCATATCCACACCAATCTGCTGCATTTGCTGCCAATGGGGTAATAAATTCTGAATATGCCCAGATTGGGTTTGAATACCATTGATAGTAAAAAAGTCCAACCCTTCCTGGCTGTCCATGGCTAGACCTTCGGGATAATTCTGACAGACAAGCTGGCAATCATCCTTGGGGACATTATGAAAACGTGCAGTAAAACATCGGGCCGAATAAGCCAACGGCAATCGGCCAAAGGAGAACACCTCAGTTTCAATTTTATCGCCTATGCCCATTGCAGCGGCATCCGCCAATATATCTTTCAGGGTTTCAGCATTCAGTTCAACGGGCATAACCCAACGCATCAAACCCTGTTTATATAACAGTTTAAGTGTATAGGCATTATAGATATTCAGGCTGGGGCCAGTGACAAAGGGTAATGATTGCTCAGCCATTAATTGCACTGCACCCATATCATTGGCTTCTACCAATAAATCACCGTTATTACATAAACGTTTGACTCCTGCCATATCTGACTTGGCTTCAATTAATGTGAGAGTAGATAACACTATCTGTTTACCCTCGGTGGCCAATTCTTTTGCCAGATCGATCCATTCTGCAATTTTTAAGGTACGTCGTTTGGCGCAAACAGTTTCCCCCAGATAAATGACATCGACAGGGCTATTCACATGTAATTGATAAAAATCTTCAACCGTCTGGCGAGGCCACAAATACGGGATAGCTCCTAAAGATAAACGCATAAAAACTCCAAAATTTAATACCGCACGGCTTAGTTAGTTTTATTGCCAAGGCCGGTTATAGGCGCCCAGTGTTGTTTGCGTACCCTCAGACACGCTGGCAAGATCCTGCATCCACTGCTGTTTGGCAACAAAATCCTGTGGATTTAACTGGCAACTATCAATTGCCTCGCGCCATACTTTGGCGACTTTGGTAACATAAGCGGTACTGCGCTGGCGTCCTTCAATTTTGATGGCTTTTACCCCCGCCGCTAGTAGCTCAGGTAGAAGTTCGAGAGTATTCAAACTCGTGGGCTCTTCCAATGCATGGTAGGTATGACCCTCAACATTAAAACGTCCTTTACAGACCACTGGATAACCGGCTTTTTCATCGGCGGTGAAACGATCTATTAATACCCCATTCAAACGGCACTCAGTGCCCTCAGCGGTTTCTACCCAACGCACCGCTTTGGCTGGGCTACAGGCACCGCATGTGTTAGGTGATTCTCCCGTGGCATAAGAAGACAATAAACAGCGGCCTTCTACCATGACGCATAAACTGCCAAAACCAAATACTTCCAGTTCAACGGGGCTATCTTTTGCTAATTGCTTTACCTGCGCGATAGACAATACTCGAGGGATCACGACACGACGAATATCAAATTGTTGTTTATAAAAACATAAAGCTTCTGCATTGGTGGCTGAGCCTTGCACCGATAGATGACGAGCTAGATCCGGATATTTTTCTGTTGCATAAGCCAATACACCTGTATCGGCAATAATCAGAGCATCAATTCCAATAGAAGCCGCCACATCAACCGCTTTTTTCCATCTCGACCAACCAGCGGGTTGCGGGTAGGTATTAATTGCCAGATAGACCTTACTACCATGATCATGTGCATAATCCACGGCCTTTTGTGCCGTACCATCATTAAAGTTTAAACCGGCAAAATGTCTGGCATTGGTATCATCTTTAAAACCGATATACACCGCATCAGCACCATTATCAACTGCGCTCTTCAACATCGGGGCATTACCCGCTGGACAGACCAATTCCATCTCTTATCTCCCATATTATTATGTACATAATAAGGGTTTTATATGCCGTAACATAAGCAAAAAACGACTAGTTCAACATCCCTTGATCTAGATCATCGTTATTTACACCTTAATAGCCATTTTGATTGATATATTGTGCTTTAATATGTTCTTCAGGTAGTAATCATTATGACTTCAACCCCACATGAATTCGCATTATTAATTCCGAAAAAACTAGCCGCCTTGCCAGGCTTTCAATATCTGCCTTGGAAGATACCGCTTAAACTGTTGCCACTGTCCATTCAATTAATCATTGCCGAAAAAGTTGCCAACTATATCTTTAAACAACAACTGGCCGAGGGTGATCTGACCTTTCTGGAGAATGCGGTGTTACGTATACAAATCCAGGATCTGAAGTATGACTGGCAAGTGTCTAAACCGCATGGTCGTCTGTTATTTAGTCCCGGCACCGACACTGCTGACACCACGTTTTCCGGCAATAGCAAAGAATTCCTATTATTGGCCAGCCGCCGCGAAGATCCTGACACCTTGTTTTTTCAACGTCGCTTATCTATCGAAGGCAATACTGAACTGGGTTTACAAGTAAAGAATCTTGTCGATAGTGTTGATCTGGATGAATTGCCAGTCGTACTAAATCGCGTCTTATATTTGACTGCCGACTTCTTTGAAACGCTGCCGCATTAAAGACTATTGTTACAAAGGCTTAATGCCTTGTGGTGGCGGCAGGAAAGGGTGCTACCAGAAAATACACTGGTTGGATCAGCCATTTGGACTTCCCCCGCTTTAGTAGACATAACATAATGTCAAAACTGAAATGGGGAAATGAAAATGAAAGGTATTCGATATACGGATGAATTTAAATCCGAAGCAGTCAAGCAAATCCCAGCGTGTCGCCGTACTCGTGAAAGAATTAACCCATCCATGGTTTAATTCAACTCCGTTCGCCGACGACCATTAGCCCCAGACGTCCTCGTCACCTCGCTAACGCATCGGTTCTCAAGCGACTGACGGAGTGAGATTGAACCATTTAACTTCCATGATCTTAAAGCAGCAGGTGTCAGTGACACCACTGGAGACAAACTTAAGGCTTCAGGCCACCATGATGCCAAAATGCTTAAGATATATGACAGGAAGAAAAATAAAGTTAAGCCTACTCGCTAAGCCAAAAAGCACGTTGTTTTATGAAAGGTTTTATGAAAACCTTAATTTTTACAACTTAACAATATCTAAGCTATTGATTTTATTGGTCGGAACAGCAGGATTTGAACCTGCGACCCCTTGTCCCCCAGACAAGTGCGCTACCAGACTGCGCCATGCCCCGACTGTAATAAAATCATTCTATTATCGACTAATAGCATTGTTTAGCTCTCATATTCTAGCTGATGCAATTAGTGATAAGCGAGCAAATCATATCAAGTTAAAAGCTATAAAACCATAATAATTTTGATGGATATAAAGTTTGCTTTACCCTTATCAGTCATCTGCAGTTTTATTAGTTTGGCAATCCACAGTTAATTGTGTATTCCATGTATCAAACTGCTACATAAATGTTATCGATGCTACTCAAAACTGAGTGATAAACAGCATCTATATCTACTACAATAAAGTTATCTATTTCCCCCACTTATCAGCCCTTTTTATTTTGTCCCATCAAATTATTTAACTTATCTGCAATCCGTGTCGTGTTCTTGGCAGTTTCAGCTGTTTTTGTCATATAGCTGGAAATTTCATCCAAAATACCACTTAAATTAGCTACTTCAGAAGACTGGTTTTCTATCTGTTTAGCAAATTCTATTATTTCAACTGCTAAGGTGGAAATATCCGAACTAATGGTTGCAGCACTTTGACGAGATTTTTCTGCCAATGAACGTACCTCTTCAGCCACCACTGAGAAACCACGTCCTGCATCACCCGCTCGAGCAGCTTCAATCGCGGCATTGAGTGCGAGTAAATTGGTCTGATCAGCAATTTGCTGAATGACTTCAACAACGCTTTGGATTTTGATCCCCGTCCGTGCAAGTACCCGCGCCTCTTTAGCAGTCAAGCTTGCCTGTTCCGATAAATAACTGACTTTTTCGCCAGCGTCATTGATCACGTTATCTTGGGCAAATACTTGTTCAGACATGTCAGCCATAGAGCCATAAAGATCATCCGCGGCCGATTGCAACATATTAGATGTAGAGTCACGTAGCTTTTGAGCTTCCTCAAATACTTCTCCGAGATGGTTTAAATCATTAATCAGACCTGCCATCGAGGGTTCTAAATAGGTCACGTCTAGATGAGTCTGATAACGGCCATTACAGTAGTCACCAATTTGTTTTGTCATCACGCGTGATAAACCCGCTAGCTTTGCTGTTTGTCTACGTAAAAAAAATGCTTTGAATTCACCATAATGCGCAACAAAATTGTCTACAAATTCATCTTTAAATTCCGCACCTTCAGGTACTTTAAAGAAGAATACCGCTGTCAATGTTTCATTCAGGTTCAAACCAAGTATTTCACCGAAAGTGGAAAAACCGATCATGGGCGTATCGTCAAAAACCGATGCCATGTCGCCAAGTTCCGAACCATTGTAGAGGCGACGCAGAATACAATCACTCAAAATACCTGTTATTGGCTTGTTAGGCTTGCCTTGCAAAAATTGCTGATAATCGTCACTTGTGGTTTTAATCAATCCTGTGCGTTTAACTAAAACCAATTCTTCACCTGGCCCCACATCACAATAAAAATTAACCTGATCATTAACCAGATCAAAACTTGCTACCGAACGCACATATAACTCGCCCTTTACGCGTATGGCAAAGGAATAGTCAGCCAACTTATTTGCAAGCACTTTAGGCACACATTGGAATACATTACACAATGCATCGATGAAGGAAGTCACCTGACCCGAGCTATCAATAACCTGTCTCACTAGACGATGTTCTACTGAGGCACTAGAGATCTGGAAACTAGTTTCAGTCGGTGTGAAGTTTTGTGTTTTGAGAATACCAAAACGAGTGCCCTTAGCTATTTTCAAAAATGCTATCAATGCATGGTTTTCAAGTTTCTTTTTGCCATCGTGTAACCATGTACAGCTGAAATCTAGTTTTCCGCCAGCTGACCCTCCCATAAACAGACAAGGCAAAACACCTGACTCATAGAGTGCTTCCATGAAAAATGACTCTGAATTCGACAGACCATCCATCAATATAAAAGCTAAGGTATCTTTATGGTCAATATCCATACCGGGATCAATTTTTTTAATGCGCTTAGCAAGTCCTTCAATACGGGTATTGATAGGTTTAATTGCCCCGTCATGTCGTAGATCCTCAGAATCCAAAGGCACGGCAACAACATTGGCTAACTCGATCAAACTTTCATCAAAACATTGCAACACCACGTTATCCCAGTGATCTGGGGTTGCATGGTAAAGCGAGTCAGTTTTGCAAGTCAGCGATAGTTCACCAGCAGTTGAGCACAACATTAGCTGTATATCGTCAAATCGATGCACCATTTTTCTGGCAACCTGATCAATATCCACATGGGGGGAGACAAAAGCAATAATAAACGTTGGCGTAAATTTTATCTGATTGAGGCCTTCTTCCAGATTATTTGAAGTCATGCTAAGCGTATGAATGCCCTGTTGCTGAAGTTTTTTCTTTTTAAAAAATAGCATAACTTACCTTCTACTTTAATTTCAACGTCATTCTGACAATCAGTAACGTTGAGCAATACACCATGCTTACCAAATAATCCGTAATCCGATAAAGCCCGATAGTTGCATCATCAAAATAGACAATACTCTATTGGATAGCTAGTCAAACGGTCATGCTTGCCAATCCGAATATAATCCATTGCTAAAATGATCTATCGACCTTAACAGAATTTAAGCTGTCTCTATTGACTTAGAATCCACAAGTTTTATAGGGTTAAGATTAACAGTCAAATCAGTTCGAGAGTTTTGAATAAATTTGAGATTTATAAATATTAAATCAAGCTAAAAGTGACAATTAGTTTGAGTTAATCGGGGTATATCTATGCTAACAGCAATACTCCTTAATTAAGTAGCGATTGACTATTTCAGAGCGTGCCACTGTCCACAGTCTATATGCTAGTGGTCTGCGAAAACCGGAGTTGGCGCAAGAAATCCGCTTCAAACTTTATTAGTAAACGATTACTTTTAGACAGGGAGTGCAACCTATACAACGGTCAGTCAAAAACAACAAACCTAGATCAACGACAACTTAATTTAATATATTTGGATTTAAATTACAGAGCCGAGTCAAAACTGTAGCTGTCCTACAACAGTAATAAGTAATTAAAATAGGAATGGGCTATCAGCTCCTTAATATTGCTAAGTAAAGTGCCTGATACAATTTGAGTCATCTCCTATTTTATCGATTAGGATAAGTAAATAAAGTTCAAATCATGATACTTCGAGTTCCATCTGGAATAAATTTATGAATTAGATGATGAGACATTTAACGGAGAGAATCTTGAGGTTTGAGCGATTTTTTATTCACCAGTAAATCTGCTAGCGTTTTGGATAAAAACGATTCCAATAAAGTGAATTTGATTAAACAGGCTGAGGTGAGGAGTCTTACGAATTAATGAACGTTTAACGATGATACTGATACATTCTATCGGAGAAATAGAACTGACTAGTTGAAGAGCTTGAGGATTACTTCAACTAGTCACAATGCTAAAGAATTGCTGTTACTGAGAAAGACTTATGCTAGAAAAGCACGAATCTGTTCTAACTCTTCCAAAATCTCATGAATAATGTGCTTTTTATTGCTTTGAGCAGGTTGTGGTTTAACTTCTGCTTCAAGACGCTGACGAGCGCCACCGATAGTAAAACCTTGTTCGTATAATAATTCGCGAATTTCGCGGATTAATACCACATCATGTCGTTGGTAATAACGTCTATTACCACGGCGTTTAACCGGTTTAAGCTGTGAGAACTCTTGTTCCCAATAACGTAAAACGTGTGGTTTAACGCCACATAACTCGCTCACTTCACCGATGGCAAAGTAACGTTTACCTGGAACAACTGGTAATTCGTTGTTATTACTCGCTTCTAACATAATTATCCACCCTAGCTTTTAGCTTTTGCCCTGGACGAAAAGTAACTACGCGGCGTGCAGAAATTGGAATTTCTTCACCTGTTTTTGGATTTCTGCCTGGTCGTTCACTTTTGTCTCTTAACTCAAAGTTACCGAATCCCGATAATTTGACATGCTCTCCAGATTCTAAAGCACCACGAATTTCTTCAAAAAACATTTCTACTAATTCTTTAGCTTCACGTTTGTTAAATCCCAACTCGTCGTATAGTTGCTCTGTCATGTCGGCTTTTGTCAATGCCATGGTAACCCTCTAAAATATCTTTTTTTATACAGCTTACGATCTAATCGTTGCACCGACGTGTTGTTCTAATTTTTGTGTCACGGTATTCATCACAGCATCCACATCTTCATCAGTCAATGTCCGCTCAGCATGTTGAAGCTGGAATGCGATTGCAATACTTTTCTTACCGACCTCGACACCTGCTCCACTATAAACGTCAAACAGTTGAATTGACACAAGAATATCAGATTCTATGCTATTCAAGCAATGTTCAATTTCACCAGCCGTTTTCTTATCATCTACAACTAATGCTAAGTCTCGACGAAGAGCGGGAAAACGTGATAAAGATGTAAATGAAGGCACTTTAGCTGCGAGTACCGCCGACAATGCCAATTCAAATACATAAACCCTACAATTAATGTCTAAAGGCTTGTTGAGTCGTGGATGCAGTGCGCCTATCCAACCAATAGCTTGTTGATTTTTATAAATGCGCGCTGATTGGCCTGGATGTAGTGCGGGATGTGATTCTGCAACAAAATGAATATTATCTTCATTTCCCAAATCCAGTAGGGCTTCAACATCTGCTTTTGCGTCAAAAAAATCTACCGGTCGTTGTTTTTCTGACCATTGTTCAGCATAACGACTGCCACATACTACCCCACCAATATGACGATGTTGTTCAACATTATCACTGGTGCCGGTGAAAATACGCCCAACTTCAAATAAACGCACACGTTCATGCTGTCTATTGAGGTTGTAGACCATGGCTTGTATAAGTCCTGGCCACAATGATGTTCGCATCACTGATAAATCAGCAGAAATTGGATTTGCTAAAGCAATCGCCTGCTCGCCTTCAACGGCTAAATGTTGTTGAATTGCAGGATCAACAAAACTGTATGTAATGGCTTCTTGATAACCACGATCAACAAGCAATGCCTGTAACCGGTGAGTTGCCAATGTATATTCTGAAATATCAGCGCTTAAAACGGTACCTTGCGGCCGTGTTTTAGGCAATTTATCATAACCATATAAACGTCCAAGCTCTTCAATCAAATCAACTTCAATCGCAATATCAAAACGGAAACTTGGTGCAGTAACTAGCCAGCCTTCATTATTTGCGACTACGGTTAGGCCTAAACGTGTCAGTTGGTCTTCAACCTGCGCCGAATAAATATGAATGCCTAATACGCGCTTAATTCTAGCGGCGCGTAATGTTATTACACGCGCTTGTGGTAAATCAGATTCTGAAACTACTTCAGTAATTACACCTGCTTGACCACCGACAATGTCTAACAATAAAGCGGTGGCGCGTTCGATCGCTAATCTAGCTAACTCAGGATCAACACCACGTTCAAAGCGATGTGATGAATCAGTATGTAAACCATATTCACGAGCACGACCGGCAATCGCTAAGGGCTGAAAGAATGCCGCTTCTAAAAATAAATTAGTTGTTTGATTACTAACACTTGAAGCCTGTCCACCCATAATACCAGCGAGTGCTACTGGCGATGCTTGATCGGCGATAACTAAACTAGTCTCGCTAATAGTGACTTCCTGATCATCTAATAAGATTAATTTTTCACCTTGTTTGGCCATTCTTACTTTAATGCCACCATTTAAGGTATTTAGGTCAAAAGCATGCATCGGTTGGCCGAGCTCTAACATCACATAATTAGTGATATCGACGACAGGACTGATTGAACGTAAACCACTTCGACGCAATTTTTCTTGCATCCATATTGGTGTGGTTGCTTTGATATTAATATTTTCAATCACCCGACCAACATAACGTGGGCAAGCACTAGTCGCTTCAACCTCTACCGTTAATTGCGCTGAGCTTTGTTCATTGATTGCTTCTTTCGGCCAGCTAGTAAGATCACAGCCCGTCAATACACCCACTTCACGCGCTATGCCAGCAATGCCTAAACAATCACTGCGATTAGGGGTTAAATCAACATCAATTGACACATCATCAAGATCTAAATATTTTCTAAAATCTTCACCAACAGGAGCATCGGTAGCGAGTTCCATTAAACCATCAGCATTTTCTGCCATGCCCAGTTCTTTTGCTGAACACAACATGCCAAAGGATTCAACGCCACGCAATTTGGCTTTTTTGATTTTAAAATTACCCGGTAACACGGCGCCAATTACTGCCACAGGGATCTTCAAATCTAAACGTACATTTGAAGCGCCACAGACTATGGAAAGTAATTCATCAGCTGCTACATCAACTTTACAGAGACGTAATTTATCAGCATCGGGATGTGACTCAACTGAGACAACTTGTCCTACAAGTACTCCACTAAAATCACCTGCTACAGGCTCAACGGCATCCACTTCTAAACCAGCAAGCGTTAACTGAGCAATCAATGTTGCAGTATCGACGTCAGGATTTACCCATTCGCGTAACCATTTTTCACTAAATTTCATTATGTTATCTCAAAATTAATTGAACTGGCGCAAGAATCGCAGATCATTTTCAAAGAATAAACGAAGATCATTGACGCCATAACGTAACATGGCCAATCGTTCAACACCCATACCAAATGCAAGGCCTAGATATTTTTCACTATCGATATTGACGTGTTCAAAAACCGTCGGATGTACCATGCCACAGCCCAATACTTCTAACCAACCAGTATGGCTACATACACGGCAACCTTCGCCATTACACATTACACACTCGATATCGGCTTCGGCTGATGGTTCGGTGAAAGGGAAATATGACGGTCTAAAACGAACCTTTAAATCTTTTTCAAAAAAGGCCTGTAAGAAATCTGACAAGATCCCTTTTAAGTCAGTAAAACTAACATTTTCATCGACCATTAAGCCTTCAACCTGATGGAACATCGGGGTATGCGTTAGATCAGAATCACAACGGTATACACGACCCGGAGCAATGATCCGCAAAGGCGGTTCTTCGTTTTCCATGACGCGAACTTGTACTGGCGAAGTATGAGTTCGTAGCAAAGTTTCGGCGTTGAAATAGAAAGTATCATGCATCGCACGAGCAGGATGATGTTCAGGAATATTCAAGGCGGTGAAATTATGAGTACTGTCTTCAATTTCTGGACCTTCAGCGACTTGAAAGCCGATTTGCTGAAAGTATTGTTCTATACGTTGCAAAGTCCGAGTAACGGGGTGCAAACCACCTGTTTGTTCGCCACGGCCAGGTAATGTGACATCAATCTTTTCAGCTTCTAATGCTGCATTCATTGCAGATTCAGCTAATAATTTGCTACGGACATCAATTAAACCAGCCACTTCTTGTTTAGCTAGATTGACCGATTTACCTATAACGGGGCGTTGTTCAACACTAACGTTGCCTAGTTCTTTCAAGTAAGCAGTAATTTTACCCTTCTTACCCAAATATTCAACACGAACGACTTCCAAGACAGCATTTGTATCTGCATGAGCAATTGCATCTTTTGCAGTTGCAACAATGTCATTTAATGCCTGTAACTGCGAGTCAAGCTCAGCCATTTTATTCTCACCTGAAAATTGATTACTACAAATAAAAAAGGGCCGTCGTAACGGCCCTTTTCTCTATCAACACACTGCTATATTACTTAAAGTAGCAAAATAGTATTACTCAGCTAAAGCCGCTTTTGCTTTTTCAGCGATAACAGCAAATGCTGCTGAGTCATGCATTGCGATATCAGCAAGTACTTTACGATCGATTACGATATTTGCTTTTTTCAAGCCATTAATCATACGACTGTAAGACATTCCACATTCACGTGCACCAGCGTTAATACGGGCAATCCATAATGTACGGAAAGTACGTTTTTTCTGACGACGATCGCGGTATGCGTATTGTCCTGCTTTCGTGATAGCTTGAATAGCTACACGATATACATTTTTACGACGACCTTGATAGCCTTTGGCCTGATCGATAACTTTCTTATGTCGCGCATGAGCGACTACACCACGTTTAACTCTTGGCATGAGATAACTCCTTAATAATTATAGATTTGGCAACATTTTACGAACTGATCGATGATCGGCTTTACAAACCATCAATGTCGAACGCAATTGGCGTTTCCGCTTTGTGCTCTTCTTAGTAAGGATGTGGCTGGTAAACGCTTGTGAGCGTTTAAACTTACCGCTACCAGTAAGTTTGAAGCGCTTTGCAGCACCTCTATGTGTTTTTAATTTTGGCATTATTTCGAACTCCGCATTCGTATTTTATTAAGTTAATTTATTTTTTACTCGGTGCTAAAACCATAATCATTTGACGTCCTTCTTTCTTAGGGCGTTGTTCGACAATAGACAGTTCTTTAAGATCTTCAGCTACTCGTTCAAGTAACTTTAATCCTAAGTCCTGATGTGCCATTTCGCGTCCGCGGAATCTAAGACTAACTTTAGTTTTATTACCTTCTTCCAAGAAACGTATCAGGTTGCGTAGTTTTACCCGATAATCCCCATCTTCTGTGCCCGGTCTGAACTTAATCTCCTTGACCACTATTTGTTTTTGTTTCTTTTTAGCAATTGCTTTTTGCTTATTAGTCTCAAATACAAATTTACCGTAATCCATAATACGGCAAACTGGTGGCGTTGCTTGCGCAGAAATCTCCACCAAATCTAGCTCTGCTTCTTCAGCAAGTGCTCTAGCCTGCGCTAATGGCACTACGCCTAATTGCTCTCCATCTGCCCCTGTTAGGCGAACTTCTTTGGCGGTTATCTCACCATTCAGTTTTTTATCATCAGTAGCGATACGTTATTCCTCTAAAATAATTCGGCCGCGGCTAGCAATATCAGTCCTTAAGGTGCTGACAAAGTCTTCTAGTGTCATAACACCCAGATCGTCACCCTTACGAGTTCGTACTGCCACGGAGTTTTCTTGTGCTTCACGATCCCCGATTATAATGAGATAAGGAACGCGGCGCAATGTGTGTTCGCGTATTTTAAAGCCTATCTTCTCATTTCTCAAGTCTATATCAGCTCTAAAACCTTTATTTTGTAATTCTTTGGTAATTTTTTTGGCATATTCAGACTGATTTTGGCTTATTCCCATTACGACTACTTGACGTGGTGCCAACCAAGTCGGGAAAGATCCAGCATATTCCTCTATCAAAATACCGATAAATCTTTCTAATGAACCAAGAATTGCGCGGTGCAACATCACGGGCACTTGCTTGCTACCATCGTCTGCAACATAAGCAGCATCTAAACGACCAGGCATTGAGAAATCAACCTGTATGGTACCGCACTGCCACACTCGTCCAAGGCAATCTTTTAATGAGAACTCAATTTTAGGACCATAAAAAGCACCTTCACCAGGCTGCAAATCCCATGCTAAACCTTTGTCATTTAAAGCACGTTCAAGTGCATGTTCGGCTTTATCCCACACCTCATCACTACCTACTCGGTTTTCTGGTCTTGTAGATAATTTGACGATAATTTCATTAAAACCAAAGTCAGCATAAACATCTTTCAACAAATCCATAAATGTTGAGACTTCAGACTGAATTTGATCTTCAGTACAGAAAATATGCGCATCATCTTGGGTAAAACTACGTAAACGCATCAGGCCATGTAATGTACCTGAGGGTTCATTACGGTGACACGATCCAAATTCAGCCATCCGTAATGGCAAATCACGATAACTTTTCAAACCTTGATTGAAGATTTGCACATGACACGGGCAGTTCATCGGTTTAATGGCAAAGTCGCGATTATCTGAATGGGTTGTAAAAATCATTTCACCAAACTTGTCCCAGTGGCCTGATTTTTCCCACAATGAACGATCTACGACTTGCGGTGTACGTACTTCTTGATAATCATTATTTTGCAATACATCACGAATATAATTCTCTACTTCACGATAAATCCGCCAGCCGTTATCATGCCAAAACACCATCCCTGCGGCTTCTTCTTGATGATGAAATAAATCAAGTGCTTTACCAATTTTACGATGGTCACGCTTTTCAGCTTCTTCTAAACGAAAAAGGTATTGTTTTAATGCTTTTTTGTCAGTCCACGCGGTGCCGTAAATACGTTGTAACATTTCATTATCTGAATTACCACGCCAGTAAGCACCCGCAAGCTTCATCAATTTAAACGCTTTTAATTTTCCCGTACTCGGTACATGGGGGCCACGACATAAGTCGATAAAATCACCTTGTCCATATAGCGATAATGTTTGTCCGGTAGGAATATCTTCTAAAATCTCAGCCTTATAAGCTTCACCCATGTTGCGGAATTTTTCGATACCCGCTTCACGTGAGATTTCTTCACGAATAATCGGCAAGTCTTGTTTTACCAAGTCTTCCATCCGTTTTTCAATTTTAGTTAAATCTTCAGGCGTAAACCCTTTAGCATAAGAAAAATCGTAATAAAATCCGTTTTCAATCACAGGGCCAATGGTCACCTGTGCTTCTGGAAATAACTGCTTCACAGCTTGCGCCATCAAATGCGATGTAGAATGCCGAATTATATCTAGCCCTTCTTCATCTCGTTCTGTAATGATTGCAATATCGGCATTTTGGTCAACAACATGAGATGTATCAACCAACTGGCCATTGACCTTACCCGCCAAAGCTGCACGAGCTAAACCAGCACCAATATCGTTGGCAATATCAAAAATAGAAACGGGGTGATCAAACTGGCGTTGACCGCCATCGGGAAGTGTTACAGTAATCATTGATTTTATTCCGGTTGTGGCCGATACAAAGGGCCGTAAAAACCAAAAAAGCACCTTCAAGGTGCCTTCTATATTCGGTTGATAGATATCCAGTGGTTAAACCACTGCTCTCTACCCTATCAAAAAAGAGATATAACTAGCGAAAACCTATAGCTGGCGTACTATACTCTCTTTTTTTACTGTGTCAAAGTTGGTTGGTTTTGTCATTACTTTTGACGTTCCATTATTCAGCTTTACACCAACACCTAATTTATCTAAGTATTGGTTCTTGAGACCTTTGCACGAACCACTTTTATTAGTGCCAGATTAGCTGAAAGCTACTTTTTTGAATAAATTTAGAAAAAAGTGACGTCACACGTTCATTTTTCTCCAATTTACGGGTTATTTACCCGCTATCTCCCTTTTTTA
>JAGXHJ010000037.1 GCA_024636315.1 Methylophaga sp. | reverse complement strand
TAAGGCTAATACGCCATTTCGTAATGTTACTGTTCTCATTTTTATATCCCTAAGTAAAAATAAGGCTTAATCATACCTTACTTTAAACAAAAAAAGGGAGCTGAAGCTCCCTTTTCTCAAACTAACAATGTTGTCAGCCTAAGTTTCGTTGAATTTACGCGACTAAAGCAGTTGCTTTACGACGTAAACCTAAGAAACCTAATAATGCTGGAGCAAACAGGAACAAGGCAGCAGGAACTGGTACAGCTTGTACCGATAATAGTGTAGTCGTTGGGTTAAATCCAGTTGCATCACCAAAGATATTCAAGAAATAACTATTACCTGCTGTTAATAACGCACCGAATTTAAAACCTAGTGCATTGAGACTAAAATCTGATGCGATAAGAGCAGTAGTTGAATCTCTCAACTCGTATCCCGCATTGTCAACATTAATACTAGTTGATGCGCCGTTAATTAATCTAGCAAAACCAAAATTAAACACTGAATTTGTTGTTTGATCAGTTGTAATTCCCCAATTATTGTCGATCGCTTCACTTCCAGCTCTTGATGCAGTACCTGAAACAACACTGTCAGGTGACCATGTTACTGCGCCATTAGGACTCAAAGAAGTCAGCGTTAATGTAGCTGCAGAAGCAGATACAGCAAACAGCATACTTGCGATAAAAAGCATTACTTTTTTCATAATATTTTCCTTTCATTATATGAAGCAATGCAGCTCAGCTATCTTTAGACTTAGTCATTAAAGATCTGAAGCTTTCCGTCCTTGGTTTACACCAAGTTTGGCTATAAGCGCTAATTGTAAAATACAATTATGTCACTTTCAATTACTTAATGATCGACTCAGAAACGAGTATCTAAAAGAAGACTTTAGTAACTTGGGCATGACTATACAGGGAAAATCAACCCGAAGCCATAGTACTTTGGTACTAGTTGAATTAATTTTTATCGTGACGTACTTCACATTTTTAAAAAATCGCTTCAGTGACATTGCTAAATCATTGTTTACTGCCATAAATCTCGCACCTTAGGCCTCGAAATCAATAAGCATTCTTATGCATAAAACCTTTGAAAATTGTTAAAAAGATAATGTTCAAATCTTGGAATAAGGACCACGTCTGAATGTATTGCAAATCATAAAAAACCCGACCTTGCATTTTTTCCAAAGTATCAGTTTCTCCTCGATAGCCATTTATCTGAGCGAGTCCTGTTATACCTGGTTTCACTTTATGTCTTAGCATATAACCTTGGATTTGTGAGCGATATTCCTCGTTATGTGCCACTGCATGTGGTCGCGGACCCACTATCGACATAGAACCTGATAATGAGTTGAAAAACTGTGGCAGTTCATCTAGTGATGTACGACGTAAAAAAGCACCAAAGGGTGTAATACGATTATCGCCTTTAGTAGCTTGAGGAACATTATCACCATCTTCAGTCACGGTCATAGAACGGAATTTCCATACTTTTATTGCTCCTCCGTCAACACCATAACGGCTTTGTTTAAAAAATACTGGGCCTTTTGATGTCAATTTTATACCGATAGCGATAAAGACCATCGGTATTGCAATCAGGCATAAAATAAAAGCACTGATAATAATATCCTCACTGCGTTTTATAAAACTATTGATGCCGGCAATGGGCGTTTCGTAAATACTGATAGCTGTAATTCCTTGATAATCAACCCAGCGTGAATTCAACAAGTTAAATGTAAACAAATCGGGAACTAAATACACTGAGGCAGTCGTATCGGCAAGTTCTTCGGTAATCATTCTTATCCGTTTTTCTGCCGACATTGCTAAGGTCAAATATACCGTGTCTATTTTGCCACTTTTACAATCTACAATCAGCTGATTAATACCACCTAACACGTTAATAGAATTGCCATTTAATCGGCGTTCACCACATTGTTCGTCGCGATCATCATAATAACCAGCAAAACGAAAGCCGCTCCAATCCATCAATTGAAATGATTGCTCTAGACGCGCCCCCAATGTCGTTGCACCAACAATAGCCACTCGACGTGTATTAAATCCCTTGCTTCGTAATATACCTAATGACAGGCGAACTATTGCATGCCATGAAATTAACTCGATTGGCGTAATAATGATCCAAGTTGCGATTGCAATATCAGAATATAGCTGCTGTTTGACCAGAAACACATCAACAAAAATTAATATGAAAATACCTGTGATCCAAGAAAAGAGCACCGTATAAACCTCTTCTCGAAGTTGGGTGCCTCGCCAGGAACGATAAGCATCCTGCGATTCTGCAAAGAAATTAAATAACGCTATGGAGAATAATAATAGCCATACATATTCTTTTTTCCATTCGGTATGAAACAGATCTTTGGTCGCCATAAAGGTGACTAATATGATGCTGCTATCTATTAACCGTGAAATAGCGTTTAACTTTGAATCGTAACGTCTGATCTTTCCTTGAGCCATAAAGTTATTATTACCTGAGTATATTATTTGAGATTTTTAACACTAACTTGGCGTTAAAATGATTCGTGCATGTGAATATATTTAACAGGAATTTAATTCCTGTTTTTAACAAGCTTTAATGTCACTTTACTACTAAAATGTTTCATTTTGATGCCATTGCCAGGCTGTGGCTATGATCGTCTGAATATCATTATAATGTGGTTTCCAGCCCAACTCTATTTCTGCTAAATTCGCATTGGCAACGAGCACAGCAGGATCTCCTGCTCTAGGTTCTTCGATTTTATATGCAATGGTATTACCTACAACCTGCTCTGCCGCAGCAATCACTTCTAATACGCTAAAGCCATTGCCATTCCCTAGATTAAATGCATAAGCACCATCGTGATTAGATAAATAATCACCCGCCAAGATGTGAGCCTTAGCTAGATCGTTAATATGAATGTAGTCTCTGATGCAAGTGCCATCCATTGTTGGGTAGTCTTTACCAAAGACTTTCATTTGTTGCTCAGCACCCATTAAAATTGATTTTAATATATTAGGTATCAAATGTGTTTCTGGCTCATGACGCTCACCGATCTCAGCTTCAGGATCAGCACCGCAGGCATTAAAATATCTTAGGCACACTGATTTCAACCCATACGCTTTATGAAAATCTTGAAGCATGTCTTCCACCATCTTTTTAGATTGACCGTATGGATTAATAGGCAATCGTGGCTGAGATTCATCAATTAAGTTCACTTTTGGCACGCCAAAGACGGCTGCTGTTGAAGAAAACACTAGCTTATCATGACCAGTATCAATCATCGTTTCTAATACGTTTAGTGTGCCCATGACATTGTTACGATAATAAGTAGCAGGATGTTGCACGGATTCACCCACGAGTGACTTCGCGCAAAAATGAATGACTAAATCGAATGGGCCATGCTCACTAAATAGAGAAACTAGATCATTTTTATTCAGCACATCCCCGACAATCAAAGGCCCCCACTTTACCGCCTCTGCATGGCCCGTACTTAAATTATCGAAAACAATAACAGTATCATTTTGCGATGCCAACATTTTGCACATGTGTGAACCAATGTAACCTGCCCCGCCTAAGACTAATACTTTCAACTTAGATATCCTTAATTTATGGTCATTAGTGGCATTTCGTTTAATCTATTTCGCGATAGATAATTACTGTATTGATACTAAAAATTAAATTGAAAACTGATTCTCAAATGCTGTCCTAAATTGCTCCAACATATCAGGGGTCAGACAATTTATTCCAGCAGCGGCTTTTCGACCGCCTCCGGTAGGAAACTGACTTACTAACTCATCAGCACCATACTTTCTGTTTAATGGCGCGCGAACGCTCACTAAATAGCTGCCATCGCTATTTTCTGTCAGTATGGCGTGAGCTCGATCAGGATAATTATTGGCCAGCTCATTACTAAAGACACCACTGACTCTTCTTGCCCATGCTTTGTCAGGCAATTGAATCATTGCCGTGTACTTTGTTTCATGGAGGACAGGGGATTTATTCGCTAGTTCCATATCCTGTTCGTAGCCTTCGGCAAGTATATGATACGTTTCTTGATCATGGGCTAAAAAATCAAACGGTGATGCAAATGGTCGTAATTTTTCAAACAGTTTTGCTGGATGAAAAAACAAGTCATCGGTATTGGCACCATAGCCATTGTAATTAAGTAAAGTGCCTAATTCTTTCATGGTGGCTAACTCTGCATCAGTAAATCCAGACTCAACGCCTAATGTCATTGCAGTTGCCAATAAGTTATCACCAAATGCAGCGGTAATCGCCCAAGCTCGATATTTGCCTTTTAGCAGTTTATCAACTATCAGTGATGTACAAACATTAGCATCCAGATCGATATGTGTTGTTAGGTTGCTATGTTGAATCATGTCTCCTATTTGATGGTGATCGATATAGTCGATGTGAGCACCTTGCTCAAGCAATCTGGTGACATCGCTCGCATTCTTTTCAAAGGAAATATCCAACACGGTGATCTGCATGTTTAGTGTCGCATCTACGCTTGCCAGCAAATTAATATTACGTTTAATCCCTGTGACCAATTGCGCTGGTCTTGGCTCAGCAAGGCGGAGTTGAACTAAGGCGCAGATCCCATCCGCATCACCATTAAAAACATCAATGTAGTTCATTGTGAAACCTTACTGGCTGAAAATAATCGTGTTAGCATTTAAGTACTGAATAACCTTATCAGCACACTGCTCAATATTTAATTCTTGGGCATTGACGATGACTTCTGGTGTTTCGGGAATTTCGTATTCGGAGTCAACCCCAGTGAAATTTTTGATCTCACCTGCACGGGCTTTTTTATATAAGCCTTTGGGGTCGCGTAACTCACACGTCGCTAGAGGCGTATCCATGTAAACCTCAATAAATTCATGCTGTTCGACTAAGTCACGTACCATCCGGCGATCATCTCGAAAAGGGGAAATGAAGGCCGTCAAAACGATCATGCCTGCATCAACAAACAGTTTTGACATCTCACCTATCCGGCGAATATTTTCAACGCGGTCATCATCGGAAAAGCCTAAATCTTTATTCAAACCGTGACGAACATTGTCGCCATCTAATAAATAAGTGTGATGACCCAGCTCATAGAGTTTTTGCTCTACCGCACCCGCTATCGTTGATTTACCTGAGCCGCTTAAGCCGGTGAACCACAATATGCAGGGGCGCTGATTTTTCTGAATAGAACGATTTTCTTTGGTCACCGGATGTGGATGCCAGACTATGTTTTCCGTTGTCATTATTTGGTGTTTCCTTTCGTGTAAAGTATATACGATTCATAGCTTACATTGATTTCAACGTGTTGTGTACGATAAAACTGAAAGATTGCATCACTATTTTGAGTGTAATATTTTCAATATACCTGAGATAAGACAATACATTGTTCAATATAATACTAAACCAAGCAAAAATGATAAATTCAAATCACACCGAAAACTATAAATTATCGACTCCTTTACCAAAATACTATAGACATTACAAGAGATTAAGAGTATATTTTTCTTGTACAGAATATTTTTCAATGTACAACATTTTATCAACAGCCAACCTTGATGTGAATCAAGCTCGGAAAGCTTCAGGTCTTTAAATTCCTATTCTTAAAGGAATTTTCAAAGATAGCTGAGCTGCATTTTCAATAGGAAAATGTCATGAAAAAATTAATTACTGCAAGTACAATCTCTCTAATCGTTTTAACAATGTCTATGGCAAACGCTGCCAGTGTCAGTTTTTCTCCTAATACTTCTAGTGGTGATATATCAGCTACCGTCGATTTTGGAACGTTAGACTTTCATTATTCTGGAAGTAATATAGTAAGTACAATTTATGTACTAGATCAGTTCCCTAATAATAGTTATAACAACGTCGGTGATGTTATTGAAAGTACATTTGGTCTTCCAGCTGATACCTTATCCTCTGAGGCCACAGTTGCTCTAGGTGGTAGCACTTATAAAGGTGATATTGACGGTTCTTCTGTAACGATCCTCAGCGATATCGCTTATGACTATCTAGCTATTCATCTTGGTGGATATGAAACATTTTTCCATTTTGCTACCCTCTACCCTAAAGATACTCCATTTACCATTTCTGATGTCAGTGCTACTAAAGGTGGCGGGTTAAGTAATTATAGGGTGTATGACTCTGGATTATCAGAAGTTCCAGTACCTGCAGCGCTATTGCTGTTCGCACCAGCGCTATTAGGTTTTATGGGATTAAGACGTAAAGCTACAAACTTAGTCAGTTAAACAATAAAATACAGCAAGACAAAAAGCCGTAGTCTTTACAAGATTACGGCTTTTTTTTGCCATTTACTTGAGTTTTTTAACCCACAAATATTGACGATAATACCCAGCGATTAATATGTAATCCTATAATTTAAGTGTAAAGAGAACCTAATGCCTAATCTGCTTGCTATTGGCAAATACACGCATGGCTAGCTGTTTAGATAGTGCGTCTCATTGAGACCTTTGCACGAACCACTTTTATTAGTGCCAGATTAGCTGAAAGCTACTTTTTTGAATAAATTTAGAAAAAAGTGACGTCACACGTTCATTTTTCTCCAATTTACGGGTTATTTACCCGCTATCTCCCTTTTTT
>JAGXHJ010000036.1 GCA_024636315.1 Methylophaga sp. | reverse complement strand
GCTACTGGCGCTGAGTCACCACTGCTTGCATTCGCGGCAATGGTGATTTGCGTTTGATCTGCTAATGTCACGGTGATCGCGTTGTTGCTGGTTACAGGATCGCTGTTTGCATCCACTAAGCTCGCGGTGTAAACAATTGAACCACCGTCTTCGCCAGTTGTTGCTGTCGCAGTCAATACGACAGTCACGACATCATTTACATCAGCAATATTCGCTGTTGCGATACCTGATACAATATTTACTTGATCAAATTCACCACCAGTTACATCGGTAATTTCTGCTGTAAAACTGTCAGGATCAATATAAACATCTGGATCATAGCTTTCTACAAATATAAAACCAGATGTTTCTCCAGCAGCAATTAATATATTACCCTGTGTTGTGGCAACAGTAACATCAGTGTCTCCTGGCGTTGTAAGTGTTGCAGTAAAAGTGATGCCTTGATCATTTTCAGTAATATCTGATGTACTGATACTAACATTGGTTGTAAATGCATCATCATCAACAATAGTAACCATTACTGATGAAGCATCTGGGTTAATTGTTGCATTAACCGCATCAATCAAGACGATTTCAAATTGGCCATTTTCTTCTACAATACTATCTTCAACAATGTTGACATAAACCGGGAATGTAAGTGTGCCGGCAGGAATTGTGACCGTAATAGGGCCATCGCCATCGAACCAGTCATCACCATAGGTATTGGCACCATTATCAGCTCCTACAGGTCGGAACGTGTAAGTTACTTGAACATCTTGTGTGTAAACTTTATCGAGTGTTAGTGTGAAAGCAACTACACGAGTTCCAGGTTCACTGCTTTCACCAACTTGTGATGTACCTTCTAAGATGAATACACCTTCTGGTGTTACAACTAGTGGGTATTCTGGGGTAGGAATGCCGTCCGTTGGGGGTTGTGAATCAGGATTTTCTGGATCAATTTGCACTTCAACTTGGACAGAAACACTGACAATAGGTCCTTCTTCAATAGGCGCTTGCAACTCTTCTTCAATAACAGGAAACTCAACTGCAATACCTGTGGTATCAAAACCAGATTCTGGTGTAACTTGTGGCGCAAGATAATCTACAACAACAGGTTGGTGGCCTTCATTACCATCGGCTTGCGTACCTGCACCTGCAGCGGTTGCTTCTGTGACTTGAGTAGGATCGGCGCCTGCTAAAATAGCAGCTTGAATGGCATCAGCATCTGATTCTACCGTTGCGGAATTTTCTGCTACAGCTTCTGGATTGAACACCGCATTATCAAGTAAGGCTTGGGAATCACGCCCAAGATCCATAACGCTACCATCTGCAAATTCAAGCTCAACGGCACCGCCAGCACCTGTAGTGACGAGTTCGTTAGCGTAGACACTATCGCCAACTTGTAGATTACGACTTGTACCATCAGTAGCAGTTGCTGTTGCTGTACCGATTAGTGCTTTGATAATACCAATTTGAGTAGCCATGATTTCTCTCCCAAGAAAAATTTCAATCCATGAATTCATAGATACTTGAACCCATAACTTAGGTTAAGATTCTACCCAGAGTAAATAATAAATCTATTGTACTTTGGTACTAATTCGACATTATTTGACATTGTTTGATATTTTCAACCCTTGAACTTATCTAGATAGTAAAAGTTATTCTATATTCTGGATCTGCTCGCGCATCTGTTCAATCAACACCTTTAAGTCAACCGAGTTGCGTGTGGTGCCAGTATCGATCGATTTAGATGCCAAGGTATTGGCTTCCCGATTCAATTCTTGCATTAAAAAGTCCAAACGGCGTCCAACGGGTTCGTCACGCTGCAAGACCTTTTGCACTTCGATAATATGACTTTGTAGTCGATCTAATTCTTCAGCGACATCGCTTTTTTGAGCTAACACAACCATTTCTTGTTCAAAACGTTCTGGGTCAAGGTTCACTTGCAGATCAGCCACACGTTCAGCCAAACGTTGGCGGTGTTGTTCTAGAATAACCGGCATGTTTTTACGGGTTTCAATGGCGATATTATTTATATCGCTACAGCGCTGTTCGATCATTTTTTGCAAAGCCGCACCTTCTGTTTCTCGAGTCTCGATTAACTCTTTAATCGCTTTATTTACCGAGGTCATTATCGCTTTATCAAGCGTTTTTTGATCGGGTGTATTGGCTTTTAATACACCGGGCCATTGCAAAACATCAAGCATATTAATTGGCGCTGGGCGAGTGGTCATCATGGCCAATTCATCACAACTTGCGATAAGTGATTTAGCTAAATCCTGATTAATGTCTAATGCAGCTTGCTGTTGTTCAGGTGCTTTATAACGTAATACAGCATCGACTTTACCGCGCGTTAATTTATCAGAGAATAATTTCCTTATTTTCATCTCTAATGGGCGAAAACGTTCATCCAAGCGGAGTGAGACTTCAAGATAACGATGATTAACACTACGGATTTCCCATGTTAAATCACCTTGTTCTGTTGGCGCTTCTTGGCGAGCGAATGCGGTCATGCTTCGTGTCACGATTATTCCTGAATTTGTTTGTAAACAAGACATCTTAACGAAAAGCGTCAGTAATAACATTGAGCCACGTATAATGAAGACAATATTTTTGTTATTTAAGGAAAGATCTATGCGTCCAAGCGGTCGTCAAGCCAATGAACTTCGCGAAATCATTATCACTCGTAACTACACCAAACACGCTGAGGGATCGGTTTTAGTCGAATTTGGCGATACTAAGGTCTTATGCACTGCTTCAGTTGAAGAACGTATTCCACATTTCTTGCGTGGCAAAGGTGAAGGTTGGGTTACAGCAGAATATGGCATGTTGCCACGTTCAACGGGTAGCCGGATGCAACGTGAAGCTGCTCGTGGTAAACAAGGTGGTCGTACCCAGGAGATCCAACGTTTAATTGCTCGTTCTTTACGGGCGGCAATTGATTTGAAAGCACTAGGCGAACGTAGCATTACTATTGATTGTGATGTTATTCAAGCTGATGGTGGCACACGTACGGCGTCAATCACTGGTGCTTTTGTGGCGTTACATGACGCTATGACATATCTCCTTGCTAAGAAAAAAATCAAAAAAAATCCATTACATGGACAAGTGGCATCTGTATCCGTTGGCATTTATAACGGTATACCAGTACTGGATCTTGATTACGCAGAAGATTCAAATGCTGAAACCGATATGAATGTGGTGATGAATGAAGCTGGCGCATATATTGAAGTACAAGGTACTGCTGAAGGCCATGCTTTCCGCCCTGAAGAATTAACCGCAATGTTAGCTCTGGCGGGTGAAGGTATTGAGAATTTAATGCAGCATCAACGTGATGCCTTAGCACTATAAAAGTAGTTTTATCATGAATAAAATAGTTTTGGCCAGTGGTAATAAGGGCAAGCTCCGCGAGTTTGCCGAGCTGTTTGCACCATTAGATATCGAAGTTGTACCACAATCTGAGTTTAATGTGCCTGAGGCCGAAGAAACCGGTTTAACGTTTGTAGAAAACGCCATTATCAAAGCACGCAATGCTTGCGAACATACCGGATTACCTGCCATCGCTGATGATTCGGGTATTGAAGTCGATTATTTACTCGGCGCACCGGGGATTTATTCTGCACGCTTTGCCGGCGACAATGCTAGTGATCAAGATAATCTCAATGCACTTTTGTCGGCCCTGACTGGCGTACCTGATCGTGAACGAAATGCTCGCTATCAGTGTCTATTGGTTCTGATGCGTCACTCTAAAGACCCTACCCCGCTTATTTGCCAAGCAGATTGGCAAGGGCGAATTTTAAATGCGCCTATGGGTGATGGTGGCTTTGGTTACGATCCGATTTTTTGGGTACCCGAACTACAATGCAGCGCCGCAGAATTATCCGCTAAACAAAAACATGCCATAAGTCATCGTGGTAGAGCCATACAAAAATTTATTAAGGAAATACAACATGAAAATAAGTATTAAGTTCTTATTATTATCTTTGCTATTAATCAGCCATTCAGCATGGGCGGACACTAAAATTGCTGTGCCAGATTTTGAATTACTAAATTTAACGATGAAATTATCTGATCCACAAAAAGTCGCAGAAATTGACGCTGAAGACCAACAAAAACTGCGTGACATTGAACTCTTTCTTCGCCAAGGGCTAAGCAATAAAGAAGGTTTTACTGTTGTTGAAATCTCAAGCGAATCTAAAAATGCTGCCGACAAAAGTACCGGTTACCTCTTTGACTGTGCTAAATGTGCCGCCGAATTAGGGCTGAGCCATGATGCTGATTACATCCTAATTGGTCGTTTACACAAGCCGACCTACTTATTTTCTTATCTTATCGTACGGGTGTTTGATACCCATGAAAATAAATTAGTCAAAGAGTTTCGCAGTGAAGTGAAAGGTGATCCTAAAGTGGCTATTCCTGGTGCAGTAGGTAATTTGGTCAATAAACTTGATAAAACGCTGCCTCATTAAGAATGTAAAACTGCTTGTTGCTATTACCAGTCTTATAGCTGTAGTCGGCTGTAGTGCTAACAACATAGCACTCGCACCTATAAAACCTATTTTCGTCATCGATAATATCCATGAACTAACAACCAGTATCAATCGACCTTTTATTGGATTTCCAACGCCCAATCATTATTCGATCTGTCATGGACATACCTGCTCTAAAATTGCCTTTATCCACTTATCAGTCCCACAATGGTCAACGGTAAAGGCATTATTTACTCCGCCAGCAGCTAATGCACAACAAGAACGTAAGCAAATTAAATTAGCTATTTCCTTACTCGAAACGATGACAGGACAACAAGCTGGCACCTATAAAGATCGGGCAGAAAACGATATTTCTAATGGTTTGAATGGGCAGCTAGATTGCATAGACGAAGCGACCAATACGACCGTTTATTTACGTATGCTGTCTGAGGCTAATTTGCTGATATTTCATCAGCAGGCATCAAGAACATCTCGCGGCGGGTTATTTTCACCGCATAATACTGCAACCATCATCGAAATCGAATCCAATACACGATATGCCGTTGATTCATGGTTTGATAACAATGGCGAACCACCGGCTATTATTCCATTAACACGATGGATGGAAATCTGGCTGGAAACCCGACTGGAAATTTGGAACTAATAAATAACTATGTTTAATTTCACTGCCCTACCACCACTTAGCCTTTATATTCATGTGCCTTGGTGTGTGCGTAAATGTCCGTATTGCGACTTCAACTCACACAAGTCACCTGACAATTTGCCCGAAGCGGCTTATATTGACGCCTTAATCCGAGATTTGGAACAAGAAATGCCCTCAGTATGGGGCCGCACAGTGCAAAATATATTTATCGGTGGTGGTACTCCCAGTCTATTCTCAGCTGAAGCTTATGAGCGTTTATTTTCATCAATCAGAGCATTAATTCCATTAAGTCCTCATGCCGAAATTACCTTGGAAGCGAATCCTGGTACCTTTGAGGCTCAGCGTTTTGCCGACTATCGTGATTTAGGAATTAACCGTTTATCCATCGGCGTACAAAGTTTTAATGATCAATCGCTGACTGCTTTAGGTCGCATTCACGACAGCAAACAAGCCATCAAAGCCATTGAAACAGCCCATAAAGTAGGCTTTGATAATTTTAATTTGGATCTAATGTTTGGCTTACCACATCAAACTGAAAAAACCGCTCGCCATGATGTTGCTACGGCAATAGCACTCGACCCTAGTCATATCTCCTATTATCAACTAACCCTTGAACCCAACACCTTGTTTTATCAAAACCCGCCTACCTTGCCAGATGAAGATCCGATCATTGACTGGCAGATAGCCAATCAACAACAACTTGCCGAAGCGGGTTATCAGCAATATGAAGTATCTGCTTACGCTAAAGGTAAAAATCGCTGCCAACATAATCTCAATTATTGGCAATTTGGTGATTATTTAGGCATTGGTGCGGGTGCTCACGGCAAAATAACCGATGCGGCGAAACAAACTATTACTCGCCGTTCTAAACAAAAGCAACCGCAAGCGTTTATCGATACCGCTGGTTCACCTTCAGTTATATTAACGGAGGAAATCATTAGTAAAGCGGATATCGGATTTGAGTTTATGTTGAATGCTTTAAGACTAACCGATGGTTTCCCTACCCCATTATTTTATCAACATGCCGGTTTGCCTATTTCTCATATCGACAAAGCCTTACAATATGCTGAACAAGAAGGATTATTGACTAGGGATATCCACTTTATTCGTCCGACAGAAAAAGGTCAGCGTTATCTAAATGTATTGATTGAGCTATTCTTGCCAGAATAGTATGCTGTTTATATTATCGAAAGGAGTTCTGCCCATGAAAAAATGTACATTTACCTTGCTTGCTTGCGTATTACTATCGACAACATCGCTTAGCCAAGCAGAAGTCATTTCTATCACCGATCCTACTCATCAGGTAGCCAACAGTGCCGAAGGCGTATTACGTCCAATACAGGGCATGTCGATGGCTACTGTTGAACAAAAATTCGGTCAACCTGAGCAAAAAATCGCCGCCGTCGGTCAACCGCCGATCGCTCGCTGGATCTATACCAATTTTGTGGTGTTCTTTGAAAATAATTTAGTGATACATTCGGTTGTGCCACATAAACAATGAAACTCGTTTCAGTCAATGTCTCACTTCCTGTTGAGGTTGACTACAATGACACCCGAATTTCGACCAGTATTTTTAAAAAGCCCATTGCGGGCAAAGTGGCTGTTCACCAGTTTAAATTAGCTGGCGATCAACAAGCCGACTTAGAAAATCATGGTGGTGGGCATAAAGCCGTTTATGCCTTTGCTACTGAACAGTATGATTTTTGGCGACAAACACTTGCTAGATCTGATCTACACTACGGTCAGTTTGGAGAAAACCTCACCATTAGTGGTTTAGATGAGGCTTCATTATGTATAGGTGATCAAATACAAATCGGTGACTGTATTTTAGAGGCGACCCAACCACGAGTGCCTTGCTTCAAACTCGGTATAGCGTTAGCGCTTGAAACCATGCCGAAACAGTTTATTCAGCATGGTCACACTGGTATTTATTTTAAAGTACTTAAAATGGGTTCTATTACGGCTGGTGATAACGTTACGCGTATTTATCAACACCCAAATCAGTTGTCATTAAAAACCTTGTTTTCGGCCTACTTTGATGAAGACTTTATAGATGCTGAAAAAGTCATGAAAACTGCCGCCAAAACGCCAGAATTATCTGACGAATGGCGTGAGAAAGTTTTAGAACGATTAGCTAAGGCCTAGGTTTCAATACCAAGAAATCGTCGTAAGGCCCACTTTGGAAGCGTGCCTACTCGGGCATGATGCAATGAATCAGATTCAATCACAATCAGTACCAAAACAGTGACTAATGTGGGTAATATTCCAAAACCACCAATCAAGCCATAAACAGCTTCTTTCATAAGACCAAGGTGCTGATTAGCTAACCAGCCAAGCAATGATACCGAGCTGAGTAATAACAAAGCATAAGTAAATAATAAGCTCCAGCGCCTTGCGATTTGCCAATGAATATAGACATACTCACTATCTTCACGTTTTACTGTACTTGCTCGGTAGAATGTATAGGCAAGTGCCATAACTGAAAATATAGGTACTAAGGCCATAAAATACAAGTATTGCGGACCAAAAGTCGAGATCCCAGTAAACAACAAAATATGGTTCATAATCAAGTTGCTTAAGAAAATATCATGAGGTATTTTTGCCGCTTTTATTTCCGCCTCATCGGGGTCTGGAATCTCGACCTTATCCATTATTTAGCCAAGTTACCCAAAATAGCATCACGTACAGCATCAAGATTGGCATCGACGGTAATAAGAGGGGATGAGCTTTGTTTAATGGCGATATCAGGATCTTTCAAACCATGTCCAGTCAAAGTACACACCACGACACTACCTTCAGGAATTTTACCTGATTGGATATCTCTAATTGCACCGGCTAATGAGGTAGCTGAAGCAGGTTCACAAAAGATACCTTCTTTTTCAGCTAATAATTTTTGTGCCGCTAAAATAGTGTCATCATCACACTCATCGAACCAACCTTCTGATTCTTCTTTAACTTTCCAAGCCATATCCCAGCTTTGAGGATGACCGATACGAATTGCGGTTGCCACTGTTTCAGGATTATCAACCATTTCACCACGCATAAATGGCGCACTGCCAGCAGCTTGATAGCCAACCATTTTAGGGCGACTACTAATAACTGCATCTTTAGTAAATTTACACTCACCATGACACAGTGCACATGCATCGGTAACGTGGTCACCACATTTTGATGCATATTCACTATAACCAATCCAATGCGCGGTTATGTTACCGGCATTACCAACTGGCAGGCAGTGATAATCTGGGGCACGGCCTAATTCTTCAACGATTTCAAATGCCGCTGTTTTTTGGCCTTGTAAACGATAAGGGTTGATTGAGTTAACAATGGTGACGGGCGCATGTTCAGCCACATCTTTTACTAATTGCATGCCTTCATCAAAGTTACCTTTGATTTGAATAACAACCGCATCGTGCATCATCGCTTGCGCTAATTTACCTAAGGCAATTTTGCCATCAGGAATCAATACAAATGCTGTAATACCAGCCCGTGCGGCATAGGCAGCTGCGGCGGCTGAAGTATTACCCGTTGAAGCACAAATAATTGCCTTACTACCCGCTTCAACTGCTTTAGTCACCGCCATGGTCATACCACGATCTTTAAATGAGCCAGTAGGATTTAAACCTTCATATTTGACATAAATCTCAACATTTTTCCCAATGTGTTTTGGAATATTATTCAGTTTTAATAACGGCGTATTACCTTCACCCAAGCTGATTATTTTGGTATCGGCACTGACCGGTAAGCGGTCACGGTAACGTTCAATTAGACCTGTGTAACGTGGACGAAATGGCATAAAATTTCCTCTTTAAATATCTATCTGTATTGGGAGTGCTTAACTTACGTCAGCTCTATCCTAATGATTCCATGCGAATTCGCATGACTGAATCCTTAACGGTGCTTAATGCCTCGATTTGCGTAATCGCTGCATCCATATTTTTTTCTAAAACCTCATGGGTCAGCATGATCAACGGAACCATGCCACCTTGCTGTTCTGGTTCTTTTTGCACGATAGCTTCAATACTAATGCCATTGACACTTAAGATACGGGTGATATCAGCGAGTACACCTAATTTATCTTCTGTAGCGATCCGTAAATAATAGGAGGTAACCACTTGAGACATTGGCATTATAGGTGTGTTATCTAATGAGTCTGGTTTGAAGGCTAAATGCGGCACCCGATTTTCAGGATCGGAAGTCAAAGCGCGCACAACATCAACAATATCGGCAACTACTGCTGAAGCCGTTGCATCAGAACCCGCACCAGCACCGTAATAAAGTGTCGAGCCGACAGCATCACCATGCACTAAAATAGCGTTCATCACGCCATCAACATTAGCGATTAACCGACGATGAGGAATTAATGTTGGATGAACACGTAACTCAATACCTTGTGGTGTTTTTTTGGCCATACCTAGATGTTTAATTCTGTAACCTAATTCACCTGCATTTTTAACATCATCCTGCAATATTTTGCTAATGCCTTCGGTGTAGCATTTTTCAAATTGCAACGGTATACCAAAAGCAATCGATGCCATGATGGTCAATTTATGCGCGGCATCAATGCCTTCAACATCAAAAGTCGGATCAGCTTCGGCATAACCTAAAGCTTGAGCTTCCGTTAACACTTCAGCAAAATCACGTCCTTTATCACGCATTTCGGTAAGAATAAAGTTACCCGTGCCATTGATAATACCGGCCAACCATTCAATTCGATTACCAGCTAAACCTTCACGCATCGCTTTTATAATCGGAATGCCACCGGCAACCGCGGCTTCAAAACTTATCGTAACGCCCTTTTCCTGCGCTTTAGCGAATAGCTCATTACCGTGTAATGCAATCAATGCTTTATTGGCGGTAACAACATGTTTGCCATTTTCAATAGCCTTCATTACTAATTCACGTGCAATGCCGGTACCGCCAATCAATTCAACAACAATTTCAATTTCAGGATCGTTAATGATATCCATGGCATCTTCTGTCAATAAGATACCATCGGTGCTACAAATTTTCTGTGAATCCAAATCACGAACAGCAGCCCGTGCAATCTCAATATCACGACCTGCTCGGCGGCTAATTTCTAATGCATTGCGGGTCAGTACATTAACCGTACCACCGCCCACTGTACCTAAGCCTAAAATTCCGATTTTTACTGAGTGCAAAACTATCCCCTAACTATTCTTAAACATGTCACGGATCCCACGGATCGCTTGACGGGTGCGGTGTTCATTTTCAATTAAACCAAAACGGACGTGATCATCGCCATATTCACCAAAACCAATGCCTGGTGATACCGCTACTTTTGCTTCTTGTAATAATTTCTTAGTGAATTCTAATGAGCCCATTTCACGATATCTCTCGGGGATCTGGGCCCAAACAAACATCGTAGCCTTTGGTTTTTCCACTTTCCAACCAATCGAATTTAAACCGTCGCAGAGTACATCGCGACGTTTTCTATAGGTTTCAACTATCTCAGCGACACATTCTTGTGGGCCATCCAGAGCAGCAATAGCGGCAACTTGAATCGGAGTAAACATGCCATAATCAAGATAAGATTTCATTCTTGCTAAAGCGGCAACTAATGTTGGGTTACCTGACATAAAACCAACACGCCAACCAGGCATATTATAAGTTTTAGATAAGGTATAAAACTCTACAGCGACATCAATGGCACCTGGCACTTGTAAAATCGATGGTGCTTTATAACCATCAAAGGTAATTTCGCCATATGCTAAATCATGTACTACCCAAATTTGGTGTTCTTTAGCAAATGCGACAACTTTTTCAAAAAATTCTAAATCAACACACTGTGTTGTCGGATTGCCGGGAAAGTTTAATACCAGCATTTTTGGTTTTGGCCATGAATCTTTTACTGATTTTTCGAGTTCAGCGAAAAAATCACCGCCAGGAACTAAAGGTACGTGACGGATATCTGCGCCAGAAATCACAAAGCCATAGGGATGAATCGGGTAAGCTGGATTCGGAACTAATATGGCATCTCCCGGCCCTACAGTGGCCAATGCCAAGTGCGCTAGACCTTCTTTCGAGCCAATGGTAACGATAGTTTCCGTCTCAGGATCAAGCGTCACATCAAACTGACGTTGATACCAATCGCAAATGGCTTTGCGTAAACGAGGGATTCCGCGCGATACAGAGTAACGATGGGTATCTGGACGCTGGGCTGCTTCGATTAATTTTTCTATAACATGCGGCGGCGCAGGTTGGTCCGGATTACCCATACCAAAGTCGATAATATCTTCACCGCGCGCACGGGCTTTTGCCTTCAAATCGTTAACGATATTGAACACATAGGGCGGAAGGCGTTTGATTCTAGGGAAGTCGTCGTTCACTTTAGTACCTGAAAATAGCAATAATGGTTGGCAAACCAAGCAAAATAATTGAAAATGGTCAGCACTACAATCTTAACATTCTACAGAAGTTATCATAATGACTGAACAAGAAACTTTTTATAAAGAAATTTTAGCTGATTTAGAAAATGGTACTTTGGTCTTACCGACCTTACCTGAAGTCGCATTAAAAGTTCGAGACGTTGTAGATGATCCAGATACCACGTCAGCAAAATTAGCTGACATCATTGTCACCGATCCCGCCTTATCTACACGTCTTCTCAAAGTAGCCAATAGCGCGTTATACCGTGGTCGAGTACCTGTTGAAAGCGTTCAAATGGCTGTTTCTCGATTAGGGCTGACAATGGTCAAGAATCTAGTGACCAGCTTAGTGATGGAACAAATGTTTCAGGCCACGTCAAATCGTTTGGAAAAACGCCTGCATGACTTGTGGAATCACAGTACAGAAGTTGCGGCGATTAGTCAGGTCATTGCCGCTAAACAACCTGGTATTAAAGCTGACGAAGCCATGCTCGCTGGCTTAATCCATGATATTGGCGTTTTACCTATATTAATGAAAGCGGAAGAGTCACCAGAAATCCTCAAAGATTCATCGCTATTAGACAGTTTGATCATCCGATTACATACCCGTATTGGTGCAGCTATTTTAAGAAGTTGGAAATTTCCAGAAAGTTTGATTGCCGTTGCTGCTGAACACGAAAATTATCATCGTGATACAGGAGATAGTCCAGACTTAGTTGATATTATTCAAGTGGCCAATTTACAAAGCTATATAAATACCGATAAAGCACTCTCTGAACAACAACTACAAAATATTAAAGCATTTTCAAAACTCAATATTGATACCAATATCAATGTCGTCGAACTTGATGAAAACAGTGCCGAATACGCTGAAGCCCTAGCGTTATTTGCCGCTATGTAAGTGGTCATTCGACACTAAACGTTTATGTCATAAAAAAGGCTATTTCCTTGCGGAAATAGCCTTTTTTTTATGCTTAAATATAAATTTTATTCAGGTCGCATATGAGGGAATAATAAGACATCTCGAATCGATGGAGAGTCAGTTAACAACATCACCAAGCGATCAATACCAATCCCCTCGCCGGCTGTAGGTGGCATTCCGTATTCTAATGCGCGAATATAATCAGCATCAAAATGCATCGCTTCATCATCACCTGCGTCTTTATCCGCTACTTGTGCTTGGAAACGTTCCGCTTGATCTTCAGCGTCATTTAACTCGGAGAAACCATTGGCGATTTCACGACCGCCGACAAAAAATTCAAAACGGTCTGTCACAAAAGGATCAGCATCGCTGCGACGAGCCAATGGTGAAACTTCTGTTGGATATGCAGTGATGAAGGTCGGTTCCATCAAACGATGTTCAACTGTTTTTTCAAAGATTTCGATTTGAATTTTACCTAAACCGTAACTTGCTTTTAATGGGATGCCTAGACCTTCGGCAACAACAGTTGCCGCTTCTATTGTTGCCAATTGCTCGGCAGAGATATCCGCATTAAATTCTAATATCGACTCAATGATGGTCATACGATGGAACGGTTTTGCAAAATCTAAATCCGTTCCTTGATAATGAACTTGTGATGTACCCAATACATCTTGAGTTACCGTGCGTAACATTTCTTCTGTCAGATCCATCAAGTCATTATAATCAGCATAAGCCTGATAAAATTCGACCATGGTAAATTCAGGATTATGACGTGTTGATAAACCTTCATTGCGGAAATTACGATTAATTTCAAACACCCGCTCAAAACCACCGACTACTAAACGTTTTAGATATAACTCAGGTGCGATACGCAGGAATAAGTCCATATCTAAGGCATTATGGAAAGTCGTAAACGGTTTTGCTGTTGCACCACCCGGTATTGCCTGCATCATCGGCGTTTCGACTTCTAAATAATCTTTTGCCATCAAAAACCGACGAATGCCGTCAATAATACGCGTACGAATAATAAACGTTTTACGGCTTGCTTCGTTCATAATCAAATCAACATAACGTTGACGATAACGTGTTTCTTGATCAGACAAACCATGAAATTTTTCAGGTAGCGGACGTAATGATTTTGTTAATAGACGGATATCATCCACCAGCACCGATAATTCGCCTTTTTGAGTACGAAACATCACGCCTTCGGCGGCAATAATATCGCCTAAGTCCCAACGTTTAAATTCACCATAAACACCTTCGGCTAAATCATCACGCTTAACGTATAACTGCATGTCGCCCGACATATCGCGAATATTGGCAAAACTGGCTTTCCCCATCACGCGTTTGGTCATCAAGCGACCAGCAATTTTTACCCGTCGCGGTGTAGCACTTAATTCTTCAGCAGAAGTATGTTCATACTCAACTGTTAATTCAGCATTGACTACGTTACGACGAAAATCATTTGGAAAGGGATTACCCTGTTCACGCAAAGCTGCCAATTTTTCACGACGCTGGGCAATTAATCGGTTTTCGTCTTGTTCAATTTCGTTTGTCATCATTGGTCTCTTTTACAATCCCGACTTTAGGGATGCTTCAATAAATAAGTCTAAATCACCATCTAAAACTGCTTGGGTATTTCCCGTTTCTACATTAGTGCGTAAATCTTTGATCCGCGATTGATCTAGAACGTAAGAACGAATTTGGCTACCCCAACCGATATCTGATTTAGCATCTTCAGCTGATTGTTTTTCTTCATTCTGTTTGTGTAATTCCAGCTCGTATAGCTTGGCACGCAACAGATTCATTGCCGTATCTCTATTTTGATGCTGAGAACGTTGGTTCTGACATTGCACTACAGTGTTGGTCGGAATATGCGTTATACGAATGGCCGAATCGGTTTTGTTTACATGCTGACCACCGGCGCCACTGGCACGGTAGGTATCGACTCTTAAATCAGCTTTATTAATTTCTATTTCAATATTTTCATCGACTTCAGGATATACAAATACTGATGCAAATGAGGTATGGCGGCGTGCCCCAGAATCAAATGGTGATTTACGCACTAAACGGTGCACACCCGTTTCAGTTCTTAGTAAACCAAAGGCATATTCACCTTCAAAATGAATCGTCGCACTTTTGATGCCTGCAACCTCACCAGATGAAGCTTCAACCAGCTCAACCTTAAAACCTTGTGCTTCCCCCCAACGAAGATACATGCGCAAAATCATATTGGCCCAATCTTGTGCTTCCGTACCACCTGAACCAGATTGAATATCTAAATAGGCATTATTGATATCCATTTTGCCGGAAAACATGCGTTGAAATTCAAGTTTCTCCAAGGCTTTTTCTAGCGTATCCAGATCCTGTTTCACCACATCGAAAGTATCTTGATCTTGCTCTTCTACCGCCATTTCAAGTAATTCTTTGGCATCATCGAGTGTCGTGTGATGACCTGATAAGGTGGTCACAATCCGTTCTAAGCTAGCGCGTTCCTTACCTAAGGATTGTGCACGCTCGGGATTGTCCCATACGGTAGGTGATTCCAGTTCGCGTGTGACTTCAATTAATTGTTCAGCTTTTACATCATAGTCAAAGATACCCCCTAAGATCGTCACAACGACCTCGGAGTTCTTTAATTCGTTGCATTGTTGCGCCTAGTTCCAACGGGGTAATCCTCTTGAAAATCAGTATAAGATAGCTACTATAACTAGCGTAAAGCTCGTTATTGTAGCGTATTCGACATATTAATTATTGTTTAGGTAAGAATCGTAAAGGATCAACCGGCTTACCATTACGTCTAATTTCAAAATGTAACTGTTCCTGCTGGGCACCGCTACGACCAAGCGTTGCGATATTTTGGCCGGCCGTTACATACTGCCCTTCTTTAACTAATAAGGTTTTATTATGGGCATAGGCACTCAGATAGACATCATTATGTTTAATAATCAATAAATTACCGTATCTTGCCAAGCCATTTCCACTATAAACGACCTTGCCGGATGCTGATGCGATCACTGCTTGCCCTGATTTCCCCGCTATATCTATCCCTTTCCTACCTGCAGACGAGATGGAATAGGTTGAAATTACCTTGCCTACTGTTGGCCAGCGCCAATTTAGATTTTGATTCGCAGAACTGTTCGTTGGAGTAGCTGAATGGCTAGGTGTTGATGTCGTTGACTGCTTAGCTTGTGATGCAGGCTGCCATTTTGTTGATTTTGTTTTGGTCTCGACCTTTTGTTTCACAACGGGTTTGTTGTAATGAGTCGCTTGTTTAGTCTGTTTAAAATATATTTTTTGATCGACATAAATATTATAGGGTGATCGAATATGATTAATTTCAGCTAGTTCTTTGTAATCCATCCCATAACGAAAACTGATTGAATATAAGGTATCGCCTTTTTTAACCTTGTATACGGATCCTGACCTTGAAGCTGATCCGAAATTACTAGCTGTTTTTGAGTTGTCGCCATAACTACCAACAGGAACCACTGCTCGGCTACCACCACAGGCGGTCAACGTTAACATAAGCAGTATTAAAATGATTTTCATAATTATGCGAAGATCAAATAGCCTGTAATCAATAATATAACCATTGCCCAACCTATACGATCAATCCAGGTGCGTAATACAGCCTCTAAGCGCACGCCACCCCAGCGCATTAAGCCGGCAACTAAGAAAAAACGTATCCCACGACCAATGGATGAACCAATGATAAAAGGGACTAAAGCCATACCTGCCACACCAGAAGCAATGGTAAATATTTTATAAGGTATAGGTGTAAACCCTGCTAAAAATATTGCCCAAAATCCCCATTGTGCAAACCATTGTTCAGCGAGATAATAGGCATCGATATAGCCCAAGGACACTAACCAAGGCTCGATAAATTGAAAAGCGGTCATACCTATCACATAGCCTAATAAACCACCCAACACCGAGCTTGCGGTTGTTAGCCCGGCATAAAACCATGCTTTTTCAGGTTTAGCTAAGGTCATTGGCGCCAACATTACATCTGGCGGGATCAAAAAACACGACGACTCAGTAAAACTGACTAAGGCTAACCAATAAACGGCATATTTATGCCGAGACCATTGCATAACCTGATCATATAATTTGGAAAATAAACTCATTAAATTTGGCCATTCAAAAAAGGCACAAAACTAACATCGTCTAATATTGTTTCTTCAAAGCTATTACCATTCCGGTCTATCACTCGTAATGATTGACCAACACTGCCGCCTACGGGAATAACTAAACGTCCACCGGGTGCTAATTGTTTCAATAAATTTTCCGGAACATGTTCCGGCGCGCACGTTACTATAATGCTGTCGTAAGGCGCATTTTCCTCCCAACCCCAGTTGCCATCACTGTGTTTTAAACGAATATTATTTAATTTCAAATTGTAAAAACGTTCACGTGCTTGATTTTGTAGTAACGAAATACGTTCAACACTAAATACTCGGTCAACCAATCGTGACAAAACCGCCGTTTGATAACCGGAGCCGGTACCTACTTCCAGTACTTTTTTCTTAGGAGAATCTTCTAACAAAATTTCCGTCATTCGGGCAACGATATAAGGCTGTGAAATCGTTTGACCATGTCCTATTGGTAAGGCCGTGTCTTCATAAGCACGGCTTGCTAAGGCTTCTTCTACAAACAAATGTCGTGGCAAAGATTTCATTACTGCCAAAACATCTATGTTGTGTATGCCTTGTTCTTTTAAACGCCCGATTAATCGATCTCTTGTCCGCTGTGATGTCATGCCAATGCCTTGGAACGCATCACTCATATGACTACGCCTTGCAACCATTTAGCAACACCGTCAATGGCACTATAACTGGTCAAATCGATTTGCAATGGCGTCACCGATATTGCGCCACGACGAATCGCATCAAAATCAGTGCCAGGCCCTGCATCTTGTTCTGCACCCGCAGGTCCTATCCAAAACATCTCACGGCCTCTTGGATCAAATTCCTTGATCAGCGGCGCCGCTTTATGACGATGGCCTAAGCGTGTACTTTCAAAACCGATAATCTGATCAATCGGTAAGTCAGGGACATTAACATTTAAAATTGTATCTGCAGGTAGCGATGATTGTTGTAGGTGCATGACGATTTTTTTCGCCGCCCAAGCAGCCGTTTCATAATGCGTTGCAGTATGACCGTTAAGCGAAATTGCGATCGCTGGCAAACCTAAAAATCGCCCTTCCATGGCTGCCGCTACCGTACCAGAATACAATACATCGTCACCTAAATTAGCACCGGCATTAATGCCTGATACCACCATATCTGGCTCTTCATCTAACAAACCTGTAATCGCTAAATGGACACAATCTGTTGGCGTACCTTCAACACGATAATAACCATTTTCCAGCCTGTTTACTCGTAGCGGATTTTCCAACGTTAGGGAATTACTCGCGCCACTGCGGTTTCGGTCTGGCGCAACGACAGTGATCTCGCCAATGCTTGACATCGCGTCAGCTAAAGCACGAATGCCTTTAGCCATATAACCATCGTCGTTACTAATTAGGATCTTCATAGTGTTAGTGCCTACTTATCTGTTTTTTTATACTACATATCTTATCAATAATATTGCCGACAAGAATACTAATGTTCTATTCACTCTACAGGCGGTTCAGCAAAAAATAGCCTGGCTTGTTTACAATCTAAATTAATTTGTGCAATCAACGAATCTAAACTCTCAAACTTTTGCTCATCACGTAATTTTCGTAAAAAATGCACTTGTACATGTTCGCCATAAATATCACGTTTAAAATCAAACAAATGCACCTCTAACAAAGCACGTTCCGATCCCACTGTCGGCCGAATACCAACATTTGCGACACCTTGAATAGGTTCGTCTTCAATACCAAACAAGCGCACAGCATAAACGCCACTCAACGGCACTTTATGCCGATGAAGGTGGATATTAGCAGTGGGGAACCCCATTGTACGGCCTCGTTTATCACCATGCGCCACTCGACCACTCATACGATAAGGACGACCTAGTAGCTTCTCAGCGAGTATCAAATCACCGGTTTCTAATGCTTGGCGAATTCGGGTGCTACTTACTCGCCTATTTTCAATAGAAAAGGTGTGCATATTAACGACTTGAAAACCTTTTTCCTTACCCGCTTGTTGTAGTGAAGCAAAATTTCCTTGACGATCTTTGCCGAATTTAAAATCATCACCCACAACTAAATACCGAACATTCAAGCCAGTAACAAGCAATTGATCAATAAATTCTTCCGCGGACATTTGCGCTAATTTATGATTGAAACGCAATACACACAGCTGTTGAATAGCATAACAGCGCAATGCCTCTATTTTTTCACGGAAACGACTTAAGCGAGCTGGCGCTTTATCAGGAGAAAAAAACTCATTCGGCTGGGGTTCAAATGTAACCACTACAACTGGCAAACCGAGTGCATCGCCTTTCATAGCTAGTTGATTTAATACCGCATGATGACCTAAATGTACGCCATCAAAATTACCAATAGTGGCAACACAACCGTCGAGTCGACCATCAGCTGATGAAGGTAAATTATAAAACCCACGAATTATTTTTTGCATAGTTCTGTTATATCAAATCTGTTTAGTTGTAGTTGTAAGCGTAATTAAAGCTGTTAAGCCTAACGGCTAGCGGCAAAACAATCCAGTGGGCAATAAAACGTTGTTTAACATATAATACTAGCTGATTAAACTTTGTGTAGAGACGGGCATGGCCGTAAGACGAAAAAAACTGAATTATGAAGCCTCAGTAACTGAGCTAGAATCCCTGGTTAATCGCCTTGAACAAGGTGATATTAGCCTCGAAGAATCACTGAAACTTTATGAAAGTGGCGTATTGCTTACCCGTGATTGTCAGGATGCCTTGCAAGCTGCCGAACAAAAAGTGCAAATGTTAATTCAACAATCAGGTCAATCAAACTTAGTAGATTTTGATAGTAATGCCACTGAATCGTGACCGACACTTTTATTCTTTCTAATTGGCGACAACAGCGCCAACTGCGCATCGAACAAGCACTTACTGCTCGACTGCCAGATAATAGCCACCTCAGCCAAACCACTTCAAACCGCTTGGTTGAAGCTATGCGTTATTCCTGTCTTAACGGCGGTAAACGTATGCGCGCCTTATTGGTTTATGCAACCGGCGAAGCCTTAGGGGTAGATTTAGATCAGCTTGATGCACCAGCATGTGCTGTAGAAATGATTCATGCCTATTCATTAGTCCATGATGACATGCCAATCATGGACAATGACGACTTACGTCGAGGTCAGCCAACATGTCACAAAAAATATGATGATGCCACAGCATTATTGGTGGGTGACGCCTTGCAATCATTAGCATTTGAAACACTATGCGAAAATAATTTGGCAACTGATCAACTATGTCAAATGGTCAAAACTCTCGCTCAACAATCTGGCGTTTTAGGCATGGCAGGCGGGCAAGCGATCGATCTTGAATCTGTCGGAAAAACACTCACTCTAGATACATTACAGTCCATGCATCAGCTTAAAACGGGGGCCTTGATCTGTGCTAGTGTACGACTCGGGGCATTAGCCTTCCCACAAATAGACAACGCAATCTTAGCTAAACTTGATAAATATGCACAGTGCATAGGCTTAGCCTTTCAGGTGCAAGATGATGTCCTTGATCTTATTGCTGACACTGATACCCTAGGCAAAACTCAAGGCGCGGATCTCGCATTGAATAAGCCAACCTATCCAGCTCTCATGGGCTTAGCGGTTGCGCAACAAAAAGCTATCGATTTGAGAGATGAAGCTTTAGCCCAACTTGATGATTTACCCTTCAATACACAAGCACTTGCGGCGTTAGCCAGCTTTGTGGTGCAACGGTCACACTAAATATGGCGACACCTATGGATACCCTACTCGCTCACATTAATAGTCCAGCGGATTTACGTAAACTGGATAAAAAACAGTTGCCGCAACTCGCCGAAGAAATTAGATCACTAATCGTAAACAGCGTGCAACAAACCGGCGGACATATTTCATCTAACTTGGGTGTAATTGAATTAACGATCGCGTTGCATTATATATTTAACACGCCTGATGATCGTTTTGTCTGGGATGTAGGTCATCAAAGTTACGTTCACAAAATTCTTACTGGTCGCCGCGATCAAATGCATACCATGCGCCAAGCAGGTGGCTTATCGGGTTTTCCAAAACGTAGCGAAAGTCACTATGATCACTTTGGTGTTGGCCATTCCAGCACATCAATCAGTGCTGCATTAGGTATGGCGATTGCCGCCCAAGCTAATGGTGATTCTCGCCGCGCAGTCGCTATCATTGGCGATGGCGCACTCACCGCCGGCCAGGCTTATGAAGCTTTAGCCCATGCTGGTGATTTAAGTGCCAACTTACTGGTTATCCTTAATGATAACGAAATGTCTATTTCCAAAAATGTTGGCGGCATGTCCAATTATCTTGCTCGTTTGTTATCAGGCAAGTTTTACGCATCTGCCCGCGAAGGTAGTAAAAAAGTACTTGAAAAATTACCTTCAGCATGGGAATTTGCTCGTCGAGCCGAAGAGCATGTTAAAGGCATGGTGATTCCGGGCACTTTATTTGAAGAAATGGGCTTTAATTATATAGGTCCGATTGATGGTCACGATCTTGATATTTTAATGACAACCTTAGGCAATTTACGCGAACGAAAAGGCCCACAATTTCTTCACATCGTAACCAAAAAAGGTAAAGGTTATGAACCTGCCGAACAACAGCCTGGTAAATATCATGGTGTAAGTCCTGCTGGCAGCGCCGCATCAACGGGTCCAAGTTACACACAAGTCTTTGGCCAATGGTTATGTGACATGGCGCGGGAATCAGAAGATTTAATTGGTATTACACCCGCCATGAGTGATGGTTCAGGTTTAAATGAGTTTGCGAAACTTTATCCTGACCGTTATTTTGATGTTGGTATTGCCGAACAACATGCGGTTACCCTAGCTGCTGGTATGGCTTGTGAAGGTAAAAAACCAGTTGTTGCTATTTACTCTACGTTTTTACAACGTGCTTACGATCAGTTGATTCATGATGTTGCCTTGCAAAATTTACCGGTTTTATTTGCCATCGACCGAGGTGGATTAGTGGGTGCTGATGGTGCGACACATGCCGGCACCTTCGATTTGAGTTACCTACGTTGCATTCCTAATATGGTGGTGATGGCACCTGCAGATGAAAATGAATGTCGTCAAATGCTCACCACAGGCTATAAACATAATGGACCAACTGCAGTGCGTTATCCACGCGGCTCAGGTAATGGCTCATTGATCTCGCCAAGCTTAGAAACCATTGAAATTGGCAAGGCCGAACTAAAACGTCAAGGTGAAAAAGTTGTAATTCTTGCTTTTGGCAGCATGGTACAACCTGCGCTTGATGCGGCAGAACGGCTCAATGCAACAGTAGTCAATATGCGTTTTGTAAAACCATTGGATAATGCACTAATTGATAAAATGGCAACCACGCACGATTTAATTATTACCATTGAAGAAAATACCCATCTTGGTGGGGCAGGCAGTGCAGTAGCGGAATACCTACTCGCTATCGGCAATACTACAGCCATTAAAATCATGGGGTTGCCCGATAAATTCATCGATCATGGCGAACATAAAAAAATGTTAAGTAACTGTGGTTTAGATGCTCAAGGCATTATTGATACAGTCAATAATCATTTTCCGGCATAATATCCTGTTAGTCGTCCTAATTCCCGAGTATAATAGTCAACTATGAGTAGCCCAACCTATACCTTAAAAATATTGGCAGATTTTGCCTCAGCACATACCCTACGAAATTACCCAGGTGATTGTAGCCGTATGCATGGTCACAACTGGAAGTTAGAAGTTGAAGTGACCGCAACTGCTCTGAATGGACATGCCATGGGCATGGATTTTAAAACTATCAAAAATGCCGCTCGTGAACTAGCTAAAAAGCTTGATCACCGTTATCTAAATGATATTCCACCTTTCAATACCGTTAATCCTACAGCAGAAAATATTGCCCAATATTTTTATCAAAATCTGAGCGAAACCTTAAATATCGACTCAGCTAAAATCTCTGGTGTGACCCTTTGGGAAACTGATCGCGCCTGTGTACGTTACAGTGAGGACTAAGAAAGACATGACTACTGCTAAAAAAACAGATTGCTGCGATGAAATCGAAGATGTACAAAATATCGCTGATAAACGCCATATTGCAATAGATAAAGTTGGTATTAAAGATATTCAACATCCGATAAAAGTCAGCGACCGTACCACTGGTGAACAAAATACTATCGCTAACTTTAATATGTATGTGAACTTGCCTCACCAATTTAAAGGTACACATATGTCACGTTTTGTTGAGATCTTAAATCAACATGAGCGTGAAATCACCGTGAAATCATTCCGTGAAATGTTAGGCGAAATGACTGAACGCTTACAAGCCGACTCTGGTTACATTGAGATGGACTTCCCTTATTTTGTTAATAAAGAAGCGCCGATCAGTAAAGTAAAAAGTTTGATGGATTATCAAGTTAGCTTTATCGGTGAAATCACTGGCGAAAAAACGATGATGACCGTCAAAGTTGTCGTGCCTGTTACCAGCCTTTGTCCATGTTCAAAAAACATCTCTGACTATGGCGCACATAATCAACGTTCACACGTTACCGTAACAGTTCGCGTTGAAAGCTTCATGTGGATTGAAGACTTAATTGACGTAGTCGAGTCAGAAGCTTCATGTGAAATATATGGTCTTCTTAAACGACCAGATGAAAAATATGTCACAGAAAAAGCCTATGACAATCCAAAGTTTGTTGAAGATATCGTGCGTGATATTGCAGCTCGATTCAATGATGACAAGCGTATTAATGCTTATACCGTTGAATCAGAAAACTTTGAATCAATTCATAACCACTCTGCTTATGCCTTAATTAGCAAAGGTTTTGATTAAAAGCGAAATCACGTCAGTTTAAAAAAAGCCTCCTGTTAATAAACTTTAGCAGGAGGCTTTTTTATTTGTATACGTTCTACTGACTCAACATTAACGGTTTATTGACACGAATCATCGCCTGAATGTCTTCCACGTATTCTTCGCCACGTTCAGAGTAATTGATTAATCCTACGGCCAATGCCGAACCAGTCAATGTTTTACCTTCCTCTCGTTGTTCTTGGCGTATTGTTCGTAATGGCTGATAAGCGATTAAGGTATTCAAATTTAGAATATAATAAGCTACTGATTCCTCGACGGAATTAAAGACAGCTACTTCATGCGTTGCCCCGCTGTTTCTTCTATCAGGAACAAGACCACAGCCCTCAATAAAACACCATTGGCCGAAAAAATTATTTCCTTCCTGTGCAAAACGTGATGTTCCCCAGCCTGACTCATTGGCAGATTGTGCTAATGCCAGCGGCACAGGCACGATATCAACACGATACTTTAAGGAGTTCCAAGCCGCTTGATCATCCAAAATATCGATCCTGACTTTATATATTTTAGCCAAATTCTTTAGCCATTTTTCATCATTTGGATGTATAGAACTAACATTACTGTATTGCTGTTCAAGCATCAGTAATTTCTTTCGATTAATAAGTACCTTTTTATTTTCAGCCTCAACTATCGGCCGTATAAAATCAAAGAAGTGCTGTTTTTTATCTTTGACGTCGGAAAATGATTTAAAGTCAGGTAAATCATTAACCATCATATTGCGTGTTATAAATACGAATATAATTAGAACAATGAAGCATAAGGCTAAATAGCCAGCAATTTTTCTATTCCACTGCATAATCATGCCTTATGTACGAATAAGAAAACACGTGACCTACTTAAGCCTAAACAAGCCAGTCCTATTTTCAAGCTGTTAATATTTTTTTTTCAAATCCATACGTTCATCCGATCGCAATATTTCAACTTGCCCCAAAAATGTCATGCCTAATAAAGCATATTCGGGCTGTGGACCATCAAGGACCATCGCATTAATATTATGTAGTTTAATAGCGCCTATTTGTATCTGATCCAAGGTGACTTGATAGGCCTTTTCTACACCAGATGCAGTTTGTACCATAACGGCTGGCCCATTAAGATAGTCCAAACCCAAACGTTTTGCTGTTGCGGCATTAAAAGCAACAACTGACGCCCCAGTATCAACAAGAAAATCGACACTATAGCCGTTCACACTACCAACCGTTAGATACAAACCATCATTTGGCCATATACTCACCATTGGTTGCTCAGCAGGAGGGGCGAAAAATCCTCCGACTTGTGAACCTAAAAGGTATTTTTTTTGAACCCCATCCACTTCAATAATTGCGCTCTGACTTGTCGCAGAAATGAGTTTTACGCCTTCTGGGCTAGTATTACCTACTTTTAATAAACGTTGTTGGTCGTTGATAGTCAGTACAGCTTGATCACTAAATAAACCCACTACAACAATGTTCAGTGAGCCCGACCATACGAGTGGTGAGTTTATCAGTATAATAAGTGCCAAAGCCCATGATATCCATGATTTTTGCATGGGTGTATCCCTCATCTTTTTTAGTTTACTCTATAGAGAATAACAGCGAATCATCATGAATACATCATCTACTCCCTCTGTTACCGGTGTCATTTTGGCAGGTGGACAAGCTCGCCGCATGGGTGGCGAAGATAAAGGCCTTATTCTATTCAATCATAAACCGCTGATTGCACATGTCATTGCCACTTTAAAGTCGCAAGTAGATGCAATAGTCATTAATGCTAATCGTAATATTGATCAGTATGAGACATTTAACTATCCGGTTATTAGTGACAGTTTAGATAATTTTTGCGGACCACTGGCAGGTATGTTGAGCGCCATGCAGACAGTCGATACTGATTATATTTTGACTGCACCTTGTGACTCACCGAATATTTCCCCTCAATTGCGTCAACGAATGATGGAAACATTATTAATTGAGCGTGCAGATATTGCCGTCGCCCACAATGGCGAACGATTACAACCCGTATTTTGCCTGATCCCCTGCCGACTAAAGGCTGATCTCGAAAGCTATCTACAACAAGGTGGTCGCAAAATTGATGTGTGGTTAGAAAGTCATACCATGGCTGTCGTTGATTTTTCTGATCAACCTAACTCCTTTATCAATGTTAATCATCCTGAAGATTTAGTTACACATCAGACTAGTGTTCAGTCGCCGATACCTCTAATTGGTTTCGCGGCATTTAGTGGCACTGGTAAAACAACCTTATTACGCCAATTAATCCCAGTGCTCAAAGCTAAAGGCTTGGAAGTTGCGGTAATCAAACATGCCCATCATAATTTTGATATTGATGTACCAGGCAAGGATAGCTATGAAATTCGCCAAGCCGGTGCCCAACAAGTATTGGTCTCATCAAGTCGATTAATGGCCTTGGTGGAAGTACAATCAGCGGATCAAATCGAACCTAGTTTATCTATGCTGATTCCTAGACTTGATTGTTCTAAACTCGATCTCATTTTAGTCGAAGGCTTTAAAGATGAGGCTATTGCTAAAGTTGAATTACATCGATGTAGTTTAGATAAGCCTTTTCTCTACCCCACAGACCAAAATATTATTGCGATAGCTTGCGATCAGCCACTTGATCTTGAACGTAGTATCGAACAACTTGATATTAACAATATCGATGCTATCGCCGATTATCTAGCACATTTTATTGAAAGTTGGACTCATTAACACCATGTCAGAATTTATTCCGCAACCCAGCTGTGCTGATCCAGAAGATCAAAATAGACTTAGTATTGATACCGCTAGACAACGTATTGCTTCGTTAATCACACCATTAACCGCTTGGCAACGTTGTCCAATACGCGATGCATTAGATCGTATTTTACTTAATGATATCGTTTCACCAATCAATGTACCCGCTCATAACAACTCGGCAATGGATGGCTATGCCATTAGAAGCGGTGACATCACTAATGATTCATTTAGTCTTAAACAGGTTGGGATTGCCTTTGCTGGCCAACCATTTCAAGGCACGGTCAATACGGGTGAATGTATACGAATCATGACCGGCGCTGTGGTGCCAAGCGAATGCGATACTATCGTCATGCAAGAACAAGTTGCGGTGACTGACAACATTATAACCATTCATGGAAAACACCCCAAAGGCAACCACGTCCGCTATATAGGCGAAGATTTAAAAACTGGCGATGTCGTTCTTACTGCCGGTCGTCGCATTATTCCAGCAGATCTTGGTCTGATAGCTTCACTTGGTATTGCTGAAGTTAATGTCTCTCGGCGTCTACGTATCGCCTTTTTTTCCACTGGCGACGAACTTAGATCCATTGGTGAAACATTGGCTACAGGTCAAATCTATGACAGTAACCGATACACTCTTTATGGCATGTTAAAACGCCTCGATGTAGAAGTGCTGGATATGGGCGTGGTGCCCGATCAAAAAGATCCGCTACGCCAAACCTTACTGCAAGCGGCTGAGCAGGCTGATGTCATTATCACTTCAGGTGGTGTTTCAGTAGGTGATGCCGACTACGTAAAAGAAATGTTAGCAGAATTAGGTCAAGTCGATTTCTGGAAAATTGCAATGCGACCTGGCCGCCCTCTTGCTTTTGGCACAATTAATAATGCGCTCTTTTTTGGTCTTCCCGGCAATCCTGTTTCTGTCATGGTAACGTTCTATCAGTTTGTGGCACCCGCTCTTCGAAAATTGATGGGCGAAACAGAACCTGATGTAACTACATTTCAAGTGAACTGTACTGATGCTATTCGTAAACGACCAGGCCGCTTCGAATATCAACGTGCCATTTTATTCAAAGATGATGATGGCACCACAAAAGTAAAAATAACGGGTAGCCAAGGTTCAGGTATCTTACGCTCAATGAGCACAGCCAACTGTTTTATACTATTAGATGAGAAATGCGATGGAATAGCCGCTAATAGCCTCGTTACAGTACAACCCTTTTCAGGTCTTATTTAAATGTCAGAATTAGCCACTACAGCAAAACAAACACTCGAAATTAATAAATTACGTAAACGACTTCGCCGTAACGTTGGTCAAGCAATTGCTGATTACAATATGATAGAAGATGGCGACAAGGTAATGGTTTGCCTGTCAGGTGGTAAAGACAGTTACACCATGCTAGATATTTTACTGAACCTTCAAAAACATGCGCCCATTACATTCGACATCATCGCAGTTAATCTCGACCAAAAACAGCCGGGCTTTCCTGAACACGTTTTACCTGAGTATCTGGCTTCCATTGGTGTGCCTTTTCATATTATTGAAAAAGACACCTACAGCATCGTTAAAGAGATCGTACCAGAAGGCAAAACCACCTGCGGTATCTGCTCTCGCCTGCGTCGCGGTTCGCTTTATGGATATGCACGTCAAAATGGCATCACTAAAATAGCTTTAGGCCATCATCGTGATGATATTATCGAAACGGCCTTTCTCAATATGTTTTATGGCAGCAAACTTAAAGCTATGCCACCCAAGTTATTGAGTGATGACAAAACAAACATTTTGATTCGCCCACTAGCTTACTGCAAAGAATCAGATATTATTCGCTATTCTGATCATCAACAGTTTCCGATCATTCCATGCAATTTATGTGGATCACAAGAGAACTTACAACGGCAAGTCATTAAAGACATGTTACAAGGTTGGGAAAAACAGCAACCTGGTCGATTAGAAAATATTTTCCGAAGTTTTCAAAATATTTCACCCTCACAATTGGCTGATAATGAATTATTTAACTTCAAAGATCTTGAGTTACATCGACTAGCACCATCGGGCCAAGAAGATGCGGCCCACGATGACAAGCAATTTCCAGCATTATCTAGACAATAATCACCATAATCTGTTAACCCAATAAGAGAGTTATGCACCAGTAAGGCTCACTATCGCATAACTGTCACAAGAGTCGTCGCTAAGTCATTGAAACTATTAGGCTGCACGCTATCTTATTGATTTTTATCAATATTATTATAGTGGTTGATTTTTAACCAAACTGAGGTAGATTGTTACAAAATAATGACTTAGCGATTTGTCGGCATGTTACCCACAGAGTTATCCACAGATATTGTGAGTAAGTCTGTAAGTCATTGATCATGAAATTTACGACTCAATTAGCCACTATCTAGTGGCTATTCTTCTCATAATAGTCTAGGTAAAATCTAGCTAAAATCAATATATTGGTCAACGATCATTGAGATGGAATAAAGACAGCTAACAAAGGATTGTTCACTTACATTTATTACTATCGTTAGTAGCAAAAAATAATCGGCGACCAGCTGACTAAGTCAGGTCATTGAATCATACCCAAGCTTAGAATGGTCATTTCCAGCATGTCACCGTACTCGTGAGAGAATTAACCCATCCATGGTTTAATTCAACTCCGTTCGGCGACGACCAATTTGCACCAGACGTCCTCGTCACCTCGCTAACGCTTAGGCTATCAAGCGACCGACGGAGTGAGGATGTAATTACTGCACTATTCTTCGCTACGCTACGAAAGCTGCTGTAATCACCAACTCCTACTAGCGGCTTGCACTACTTACTCGCTATCGCATCGTTCCATGTAGTGCGGCGAGAGATAAAATCTGCACCATCAATATACTTGTCAGCATTAATATAAATATCACTAGAATTGCGACTTAATGCTTGACATCTAAGTAAGTTATACACTTTAGAGTTTTAAAGTAGGAACAAGTCTTAACTCATCTTATACCGTTTGTAACGTCTATAAAAATTTTATAACCATCTGTTTATGTTGAACTTTAACTTAATGGTTGATTTTTAACCATATACTATAGATTGTTACAGATTAAAGACTTAGCGATTTCCCCATAAGTTAACCACAGAGTTATCCACAGATACTGTGAGTAACTCTGTAAGTCATTGATCTAGGAAAATCTGAAGACTTCACTCCCTACTTTCGAGGGGTAAAGTCTTCAGCAAATTCCAAGGCATTACCATCTGGATCACGACAAAAGAAAGCTGCGCGACCAGACTTACTTCTGGAAAATGTCACATTGGCCGCTTCTAATCTTTCAGCTAAAGCATCTAAATCATCAACAACCAATGCAATATGTTTATCTTTTCCGCCATGTTCAGGGCGGCCTTCCGTCGAATCAGGATTAGGTAATTGCATTAAATGTAATTGCTGGCCTTCGGCATTAAGATCTAACCAAGCGCCATCAAATGGAAAATTAGGTCGATGTTGATTTAAATGGATATCTAATACGCCGCAATAAAACTCTAACGAGCGAGCAACATCAGCCACTAAAAAGCTAGCATGAGCAATTGATTTAATCATAAAAACCTCTATTTATTGTATATGTTTAAGCGGTAGCATTTAACTTTGCTTAGTTCATTGGGTAATAATAATCAGCGGAATTATGATGCTTCACCGCAACACCATAAGGTCACATTTTTATTAATGTAGCTAATGTCGAAAACATTATCTGGTCATAATAATATCGCCAGTTTAAGCTTCTGATTTGGCGACACCATAGGCAGCTAACATGATAAGACCGCCACCCAACCATTCTTGCAATGACATCACCTCATTTGTTAATGCCCAAGCGGCTATAGCGGCCACCACTAACTCGAATAACATGATAACTGATGAATGATAGATAGGCATGCGAGCTATGCCGTACAACACAGTTACAGTCATGACCACGATACCTAGAAGCCCTACTAAGCCAGCAACGACCCAAACATTTATCGTCACAGCGGGTACTGGTGCCTGTTGCCAAACGAGGACAAGTATCGATGCTATAACAACACCCCACCAAATAACGCCCGTTTTAGCGGCCATTGATACATTAGCCAATTTTCGAGCCAAAACATTATTTACCGAAAAAGCAAGGCTCGCGGTGATGGCCAACCAATCAGCTAAATCACGAGGCCAAGGCCAGCCAACACTGGTATCCCATAACATCACCAAAGAACCCGTCATTGCTAAGCACAACATTGCAATGGCAGATGAAGACAAGTGCTCTTTTAACCACCAACGACTGAGTAAAACAGACCATATTGGTGACAAATAAAACAGCAACATGACGCGCATCACTTGACCTTCCGTCAATGCCACCAGAAAAGCAATATTGGTAATGCCGGCGGCAATGGCCAAAAATAATAAATCCCTGCGATTGCTTGCGTTAAAAATATTTCGTTTGAATAGAAAAGGCAGCGCTAGCGCACCAGCAGCAAGATACATCACTAAGGAACTCCACACCGCAGACATGCCGGCTTCATCTAACCAGCGTAAGGGGTACCAAATTATCCCCCATAAGCTTGATGAAAATAACAAGGCGGCGATAGCTAAGCGATTGTGAGTTGTATGTTGTGTATTCATGGCGAACCTTATACCACGACTAAGCTATAACCCGTTATAATAGTCGGCTTTATTTAATGTTTACTTCTTATGAATCCAGATCTAGCTCACTTGCATCCTTATCCGTTCGAAAAACTTGCGCAACTAAAAGCTGGATGCACACCGCCGTCTAATCTGCCTCATATCGCGTTATCGATTGGTGAACCTAAACATCCAACCCCGGGATTCATTACCGAGGCAGTCATCGAGCATTTACACGGCTTATCTAATTATCCCACTACCGCGGGTTCAATTGAATTGCGTCAAGCTATCGCCACCTGGTTAGATAAGCGTTTTCATCTTGCTGGTAATATTGACCCAACGACGCAAGTATTACCCGTTAATGGTACTCGTGAAGCGCTGTTTGCATTTGCTCAAGCAGTGGTTGACCGCACAGCACATACACCACTCATTGTGATGCCAAATCCCTTCTATCAAATCTATGAAGGCGCGGCGATTTTAGCAGGTGCGCATCCCTATTTTCTTAATTGCACCGCTGACAACAACTTTATGCCTGACTTTGATGCGGTGTCTAATGATGTCTGGGATCGTTGTCAGTTATTATATTTATGTAGCCCAGGCAACCCGACTGGCGCTGTCATTGAACAAGCCACATTAACTAAGCTAATCGAACTTGCTCACAAACATAACTTTATCATTGCTTCTGATGAATGTTATTCCGAGCTATATTTTGATGAGGCACATCCTCCTGTCGGCTTATTACAGGCCGCTGTTGCAGCCGGTTATACCGATTTAAGTCGTTGTGTCGTTTTTCATAGCTTATCAAAACGTTCTAATGCTCCCGGCCTACGTTCTGGTTTTGTGGCTGGCGATGCTAAAATAATGAAAGACTTTCTACGATACCGTACCTATCATGGTTGTGCCATGCCACCATCAACTCAAGCGGCTTCAATAACCGCATGGAATAATGAACAACATGTGGTCACTAACCGCCAACTTTATCGGGAAAAATTTGACGCTGTTCTGGCCATACTATCACCCGTAATGAATGTCACTTTACCCGAGGCCAGTTTTTACCTTTGGGCTGAAACGACAATATCTGACACTGATTTTGCCCGTCGCTTATTTGATGAACAAAATGTCACCGTGTTACCGGGTAGTTATTTAGCGCGAGATAATAACAATAGTAATCCTGGCTCACATCGTATCCGCATGGCTTTAGTTGCGCCCATAGAAGAATGTATCGATGCTGCCCACCGAATTGTAAAATTAATTAAAACCTTATGAACGACGACTATTACACCCCTACGTCCCTAATTGGAGAAACAAAATGAGCGATATTCAACAAATTATTGAAGAAGCCTTTGAACGCCGTGCCGACATCACGCCTGCCAATGCTGAAGCAAACGTTAAAAATGCCGTAGACCAAGCATTAGCTATGCTAGATAACGGTACAGCGCGCGTTGCAGAAAAACAAAATGGCGACTGGATTGTTAATGAGTGGCTAAAAAAAGCCGTATTACTGTCTTTCCGTTTGAACGACAACAGAATCATGAATGGTGGCGAAACTAACTTCTACGATAAAGTCGAACCTAAATTCGCTAGCTTTAATGAAGAAGATTTCAATAAAGCCGGTATCCGTGTTGTGCCACCAGCCAATGTCCGTCGTGGTTCTTATATTGCGCCAAGCGTTGTCTTGATGCCTTCATACGTCAACATTGGCGCTTATGTTGATTCAGGCACCATGGTAGATACATGGGCAACCGTCGGTTCATGTGCTCAAATTGGTAAAAACGTTCACCTTTCTGGTGGTGTAGGTATCGGTGGTGTTTTAGAACCTTTACAAGCTGGTCCAACTATCATTGAAGACAACTGTTTCATCGGTGCTCGTTCTGAAGTAGTTGAAGGTGTAATTGTTGAAGAAGGTGCGGTTATTTCAATGGGTGTTTACATTGGCCAAAGCACTAAAATATTCAACCGTATGACGGGCGAAATTACTTATGGCCGTATCCCTGCTGGCTCTGTCGTAGTATCTGGCAACTTACCGTCTAAATGTGGTACTTACAGTCTGTATTGCGCCGTTATCGTAAAACAAGTTGATGCTAAAACACGCGGTAAAGTAGGCATTAACGAATTATTACGCGATATTTAATTTATCGAATTGAAATTCGACCTACATATAGGTGGGTCGGACTTCAGTCCGACAAAGAAGAAACTTATGATTCTATACGGCATTAAAAACTGCGATACCGTTAAAAAAGCACGCCGTTGGTTAGAAGCCAACGGCGTGGCTTTTCAATTCCATGACGTTCGAGATGATGGAATAGATGAACAAACAATCCAATTTTGGTTACAATCTGTTAACTGGGAAACCTTGCTCAATAAACGTAGCACTACGTGGCGACAAGTTGACCAAATACAACGCGATACCATTAATAGAGAAAATGCTATAAAACTGATGTTAGCTTCACCTTCGATTATTAAACGGCCAGTATTAGTGAAAAATAACACTATTTTGGTTGGATTTAATGAAGATCATTACAAATCCCTCCTACTAAAAGGATCAATATGAAAATTATTCGATTTTTCTTATATATAGCATTGCTTAGCCCTTTAGTCTCTCAAGCAGAGGAACACTGGTACAACTATGACCACCTGTATTTGCAAGGTGGTACTTATACCCATTACACCGCCAGTGATGATTATAAGGGTTCTAAAATTTTGATCAGTTTAGAAGCAATAAAAGATAATGACTGGTTATATGGCTTAGCATTATTTGATAACTCCTTCGGACAGTTTTCTCAATATTTATATTTGGGTAAAAAATGGAACTACCACGGAGCATTTGAAGGTTTTAATACCAAGTTAACCGCAGGTTTACTTCATGGTTACCGTGGTAAATACGAGGACAAGATACCGCTCAATAACTATGGTACCGCGCCAGCACTTATTCCCAGCGTTGGCTATAAAACAGGTCGCTATGGCGTCGATGTTCACATGCTAGGTCTTTCAGGTCTGTTACTGACTGTTGGCTTAGATTTATAATAATATGTGGAATTAAGCTATGACCGATACACTTCAATTAACCCAAGACCTGATTAGTCGCCCAAGTGTGACGCCAGAAGATTTTGGTTGCCAACAATTATTAGCAGAAAGACTGTCAGCCATAGGGTTTACCATCGAGCACTTACGTTTTGGCCAAGAGGGTGATTGGACCGATAATATTTGGGCTCGTCGCGGTACGCAATCGCCAGTATTGACTTTTGCAGGTCATACCGATGTCGTGCCAACGGGTCCAGAAGAAAATTGGTCATCAGCGCCGTTTACACCAGAAATTCGCGATGGTCTGTTATATGGTCGTGGTGCCGCCGATATGAAAGGCAGTATTGCGGCATTTGTCACTGCTTGTGAACGTTTTGTTGTCGAACATTCCGACCACTCAGGTAGCATCGCCTTTTTAATTACCAGCGATGAAGAAGGCCCTGCAACAGGTGGCACGATCAAAGTCATCGAAACCCTAGAAGCACGTAACGAAAAAATTGACTGGTGTATCGTAGGTGAGCCCACCAGCACCAGTAAAGTTGGTGATGTGGTTAAAAATGGCCGTCGAGGTTCATTGAACGGTCGACTTACTGTTAAAGGTAAACAAGGTCATATTGCCTATCCGCATTTAGCTAAAAATCCAATTCATTTACTCGTTCCTGCATTAACTGAGTTATGTGCTGTTGAATGGGATCAGGGCAATGAAGATTTTCCACCGACTAGCTTTCAAGTATCCAACCTGAATTCTGGCACCGGCGTAACCAACGTTATTCCGGGTACTGCAGATGTGGTATTTAATTTCCGTTATTCAACTGAAGTAACGCATAAACAATTACAACAACATGTCCAAAGCATATTAGATAGCCATGGTTTAAACTATGATTTGAAATGGGAGTTATCTGGCAGACCATTCCGAACAACTAGTGGCGCTTTAGTTGATGCCGTAAAACAAGCCATTAAATCGACCACGGGTTACGAGACCGAGTTATCAACCTCAGGTGGTACATCAGATGGTCGTTTTATTGCCCCTACGGGTGCCCAAGTGATTGAGTTAGGCCCGCTTAATGCGACTATTCATCAAATTGATGAATGTGTATCCGTTGCCGACCTTGACATCTTATCGACTATCTATGAAACTCTGCTTTCTGAATTATTAGTCAAGTGAATTAAATCTTCCCCGTGAATCGCATCATTAAACAACCTCAATGGCTTTACCTGCTAACAGCACTCGTGCTGTTAATGCAGTCATTTGCTATTTGGCATGATGCTTCACATGCTTTCCACATTGCCAGTGATCAATGTCAACGATTTGAGAGTATCAGTCATACTCCTTCACTGGATCTAGTCGCATCAATACTTCCTCAACTAACTGCTCAGTATAGTACCGCTGAGCCAGTTATCACTAGCACGTACGTATCAAAACGCTTACGTGATAACCATGCGATTCGTGCCCCGCCAGTTATTTCCTAAACAATTCTAAAATTTATATTTTTATACAACTGCTCTATTTCTGATGGAGCGGTTTATTGTGTTATGGGAAATAATCATGATCAAAAAAGCAAAATTAGCTGTACTATTAAGCGCCGCCTACGTTGCAAGCTCACTTGCACACGCAGAAGAAACTGTTGAACCAATTATTACTTTTTCGAGTATTACCGTCATCGCTGATCCACTTGGTGAACGAAGCCCCGATGAAATTATTCTACCAGTCAGTGTGTTAGCTGGTGAAGATCTAGCCAAGCAGCAAGCTTTAACACTGGGCGATACTTTAGATAGTCTACCCGGCGTAGCTAATTCAGATTTTGGACCGGGTGTAGGGAGACCTGTCGTTCGCGGCTTGCAAGGTTCGCGTGTACAAGTGTTAGAAGACGGCTTAAAGACAGCAGATATTGCCGGAGAAGGTGCCGATCATGCCATTGCTATTGATTCAGCACGGGCCGATCAAATTGAAGTTTTCAGAGGTCCGGCCACTTTACTTTATGGAAGTGGTGCTGCCGGCGGTGTTATTAACGTTAAAACTAAGCGTTTTGATCCTGACTTTGCTGACAGCCCGACTCTCGAAGGACAAATGCTATATGGCACTAATGGCAATACTCGGCAAGGCAATGTCGGTTTGGCATTACCACTAACTGAAAATCTAGTGATTCGTGCCGATTATAATCGCCAAAGTAACGATGATTCTGATATTAAAGGCTTTCAACAAAAGCATCAAACGGTAGGTGACAAAGACCGCTTACAAAATAGTGATACGGATACTGAATCAGCTTCTATCACTGCATTATATAAGGATAATTGGGGTTATGCCGGTTTAGGATTTAGTACTTGGCATACCGATTATGCCATTCCTGAAGTATCGCTAGGTATCGGTGAAGAGGAACAAGAGCGTATTCTCGCCAACTATGACCGTATAGATTTTCGTGGTCAACTGAACAACCCTCTTGCAGGCTTCGACAGTGTCCGCCTCAAACTATCCCATACCAATTACACTCAGCAAGAAGTGGGCTTTGAGTTTGATAATGGACGGCTAGCAGATAGTGGTGTCGAGGCTGATTTTGAAAATAATGAATCCGAAATTCGCGTGGAGATGCTCCATCAGGCGATAGGTTTATGGCAAGGTGTTATCGGTTTGCAGTTTAACGACCGTGACTTTACTGCTACAAGTATATCGGGTGGTCATGGTGGCGAGTTTTATGTCAGACCCAATAGTACGGAAAGCTATGGTTTATTTTTACTCGAGGAACGGCTGACCGACTTTGGGTATCTCGAATTTTCTGCTCGCGTCGATCAAATAGATTCATCCCCACAATCGCTTACCGAATCTCGAGATATTGACCTACCTAGTGGTACGGAATTAATACAGGACGCTAATTTGGGTGAGCGTAGTTTTACCCCTTTTAGTTTATCTGCTGGTACGTTGATAGATGTTGGTTTGGCACATCACTTAAGGTTGAGTCTAACCCGTTCACAACGAGCGCCATCAGCCGAACAATTATATGCCTTCGGCTCACATGCTGCTGCCCGCACCATTGAAATTGGTGATCCCAGTCTTGGTAAAGAAACTTACACAAATCTTGAGCTAGGTTTTGAGCGTCATACCGGTTTAATCAGGTACGATGCCACTGTTTTTTATAATCAGGTTAAAGACTTTATTTACCTTGCTTCAGCGCAAGATAATTCTGGTAACAGCATAGAGATAGAAGGCGACCAACTAGTATTTAATCAGCAAGATGATGCCGAGTTCTATGGCGCTGAGTTCACCGCTATCGCGGATATTATAAAAGGGGCTAATCCGCTTAGCTTGAGACTGTCTGGTGATCATGTCACAGCGAAATTAAGAAATGGTGATAACTTACCTAGAATGAGTCCCACGCGTTTAGGTTTTGGCATTGATACTGCTTATGCGGACTGGGACTTGAGTATCGATTACCGTCATGTATTTAAGCAAACCAACACTGCTATTTCAGAAGATTCAACTGATGGCTATAACCTGCTTTCCTTTGATTTATTCTGGCGACCTAATAACTTTGAAGGTGGCGAGCTGTTTATCCAAGGCCGTAATTTACTCAATGAAGATGGCCGACATCATCAAAGTTTCTTAAAGGATGAAGCGCCTATTACTGGTCGAACTATTATGACCGGCTTACGCTTTCAATTTGGCGATTAATTTATATTAGTTATGACACGCTAAAATTTGTTAAATTATTGGTGAATTATTAACCTTCAAGGAATACAACATGGTTGAAGCTTCAGAAAATACTCAAACTACTTCGAAACTAATTTATATTTTGTTTTTAGCCAATATCCTCATCCCTTTTCTTGGCTTAATTGCTGTTGTAATGGCTTATATAAATAAAGCTGATGCTCCAGAATGGTTACAAACACATTATCAGTTTCAAATTCGTACATTTTGGATTGGCTTTTTATACTTCTTTATCGGTGCCTTATTAACCATGATCTTCATTGGCTACTTAGTCATTTTTTTTGCTGTGATTTGGGTGGTCATTCGCTGTGTTAAAGGCATGAAGTATTTAGATGCCGGACAAGCTCAACCAAACCCAACCAGTTGGTTTTTCTCTTAACTCGTTACGCCATATTTACTGACATAAAAAACGCGCTTTAAGCGCGTTTTTTATTTGTCTTTATTTTTCTTTGCGATAAATAGCCAATGGCCCAGTTGCTTGCTCGGTGGGCATTATTTCCATCGTAGTGACATTAACATGGGCTGGCGTACTTGCTAACCAAAATACTGTATCAGCGATATCTTGAGCCGTTAATGCGACCGTTTGTTGATAAACACCTTCAGCGCGTTGTTCATCATTTTTAAAACGTACCATCGAAAATTCAGTTTCAGCATTGCCTGGTTCGATATTAGTAACCCTAATTCCCGTACCCAATAGATCAGCACGGATAGCCAATGAAAACTGCCTTACAAAAGCTTTACTCGCACAATAAACATTGCCCCCTGGATAGGGCCAATTACCCGCAACGGAACCGATGTTAATAATATAGCCACTTCCTTGTTGCTTCATCTTTGGCAACACTGTTCTAGTGCAATACATTAAACCTTTAATATTGGTATCAACCATTTTCTCCCAATCATCAAGATCAGTCTTATCCGCGGGATCTAAGCCGAGAGCAAGCCCTGCGTTATTCAGTAAAACGTCAATATTGGAAAATGAGTCAGGTAAAGTCTCAAATGCATGTTCTACTGCATTACGATCCGTAATATCGAAACAACAAATATGTACTTGTTTAGGCCCTCCTAATTCTAACTGTAGCGCCGCCAATCGTTGCTGGCGGCGGCCTGTAAGAATCAATTTCCAGCCATAACTTGCAAATAATCTAGCCGTGGCCTCACCAAAACCAGATGTTGCACCAGTAATCATAATTGTTTTCATTATTACTTTTTACTCCTAACGTATTACTAGGGTCGTTTTGCTAAAATTTCTAAAGCCGCGATACGGTATGCTTCTGCCAAGGTCGGGAAGTTAAAAGTGCTTTCGACAAAGATATCAACATCAGCATCACATAACATCGCCATATGACCAATGTGGACTACTTCGGTTGCGCCCTCGCCCACTAGCATCACGCCAAGGATTTTTTTACCTTGTGGATCAGCAACAATTTTTAACATTCCTTCAGTATTACCTGAGATCTGGCCGCGAGCAACTTCTGCAAACGAGGCTATCCCCACAATTACATCGCCATATTGTTCTCGCGCTTGTTTTTCAGTCAAGCCTACTGAGGACAACTCAGGGATAGAATAAATACCGGCAGGAATAAGCTGACCCATCGTGCCGGTATTTATTCCCAATGCATTACACGAGGCACGACGCCCTTGCTCCATCGATGCTGAAGCCAATGAAGGTGGGCCAATCACGTCACCAGCAGCATAAATATTAGCAACAATAGTCCGAAGGTTTTCATCAACACTGATTAAGCCCTTGTCATTTAGTGCCAAACCAGCATTTTCAAGCTGTAAGCCTTTAACATTGGCAAGACGACCTGCCGCACATAATAATTTCTGACTACGGATTACCGTGCCATCAGCACACTCAGTAACGACCTCACTTATACCATCCCAATAGACCTTTTCGACATTTTGGCTACCCATCCATGTACCACCCATATTGGTAAAGGCTTTGGCAAAAATATCCGTCATATCACTATCTAAAAAACCCAACGGGGTTGGGTAACGATCAATCATGGTGACTTTAACGCCTAAAGCCTGAAAGATGGTGGCATATTCACTGGCAATGACACCGCCACCTAATACAGTGAGGCTCGATGGTAAGTACAACATAGACAAGATTGAATCACTGTCAAAGATATGCTCGTGATCGATAGGAATATTATCTGGCGTACGCGGATAAGAGCCAGCGGCGATAATAATTGTCTTCGAACGCACATCACTCGTGTCACCACCGACCTTAGTAATTCTAATTGTTTGATTATCAATAAAACTAGCACGGCCATGAATCCGTTCAACTTTATTACGATCCATTTGCTTGCGCATGTACTTATCATGGGATTTAAGCACTTCGTCCAGACGATCGATCAAAGTCACCATCTCGGTATCTTCACCCAGCTTAAAATCAGCTAGAGCAGCATTTTGGCGCATATTTTTTACACGAAGCGCATTCTCACGCAGTGTTTTTGATGGAATCGTGCCGCGATGAACACATGCACCACCAAATAAACTATCAAGTTCAACAATAGCAACACGCTGGTCGGCTTTAGCTGCTTGAATTGCAGATTTTTGACCGGCTGGACCACTACCAATAACAAGCACATCGTAATCAAACTCTGCATCACTCATGATGATAACCCCTCTAAACGGGTTTTAATGGTATCCGTCTGTTTTAATAAACTTTCCACCTCATCCTGATAGAGATTCAATGTCGTAAGGGCGGGTAGTACAAATAAGGTTTCTTTATCTAATTTTTCTGGCGTCAACATATGAGTGGCAAATCTAGCACCAACAGTAAGCTGTGCGGTCTGTGCACTTGTCGTTAAAGCGTTATTGTAATCAGTATAAGAACTGACCGCTTCAACCACTAACGTCGGCATTTTCCATAAATTAACAACCGCCACACTAAGTCGATGACAATATGTATTTTCCAGTTGATGGATATCTTCTGCAGTTAGAACTACTTGCTCTTTTTTAGCCAATTCAATAATTGTCTGCAATATAGCAGGTCGGCCTATGGAATGAAGTAGACCAGCTAGAAAAGCCACCTCGACATTACTTCGACAATGTCGTGCCACTTCTTTTGCCCATAGTGATGTTGCCAAAGCATGACGCCAGACACTAGCAATATGTGTTTCATAGCCAGGTGTATTAAACATCTTGGCACCGATAGCCGCTGTTAATGCAATTTCACTAATAACACCCATTCCAAGGCGTGCAATGGCTTGTTGTAATGAGACTAAATTAGACATCGGTGTATAAGCTGCTGAATTAGCAATCCGCATAACATGACCGGCTAATGATTGATCACTTTGAATGAGTTAGGCCATTTCACTAGCATCTGAATCTGAATTTTGTGCCAATAAAAGTGCCTTATTGGCCACTTCAGGCAACATAGGTACTTCTACACCACCACGATTAATTAAATGTTCTAAGGGTTCAGCCAGTAATTGCGCTTGGCTAGATAAGGTATTCCCTTCTGTACTCATAACATGATTCCGGTTCACTAAAATTTATTAAACATATTGATGCTTATTGATAAGCGGCTCGTTGAAGGCACTAAGCACCTTCAGAAAAGACAATCGTCCGACGACCGGAGATAATAATTCGATGTTCAATATGGGCTTTAACAGCACGCGCTAATACTAATCGTTCGATATCTTTACCTATCATCACTAAGTCTTCGGGACTGTTGTCGTGCATGACGCGCTCGACCCCTTGATCGATTATTGGGCCTTCATCTAAGTCTGCTGTTGCATAATGAGATGTCGCACCAATTATTTTCACGCCGCGATCATAAGCTTGATGATAGGGTTTTGCCCCCTGAAACGCAGGTAGAAATCCATGATGTATATTAATGACACTCCCCGCATGTTGCTGGACGAACTGTTCAGAGAGGATTTGCATGTAGCGCGCCATCACGATCAAATCAATTTTATATTCATCCAGTAAGGCATTTATTTGAGATTCTTGTTGCGCTTTGGTGTCTTTAGTAATCGGTAGATGATAAAAAGGTTTATCAAATTGTTTTGCCATGTTGGCAAGATCGTTATGATTAGCGATTATCAGTGGAATCTCACACTTCAATTCACCTTCCAATTCTCGCAATAACAAGTCATAAGGACAATGTGACGCCCTTGTTACCAACAAGGCAACGCGGTAAGGCTGATCAGAATAGCGTACTGACCATGTTAGCCCCAAGCGCTTAGCAAACACGGTAAATTCTTGCTCTAATAATGTTCGGTCTGACGGTGCATCATCTTCCAACTTTATCCGCATGAAATACTGACCATCTTGAACGTCGGTATATTGTTGGCAATGCAAAATATTAAAATCTCGTTCGGCAAAAAAACTGGTTATGCCAGCGACCAAACCTTTTTGATCAGGGCATTGAATAAGAAAAACAATGGCGTTCATAAATCACTACTACCTTCAAACATATTTAATTTTGTCGTATCGTAGCATTATTGCTGGCACTCATGAATATTCTGTATATTTATCTGCCCGGCCTTTGACTTGAGCAACAGGATATTTTGCCGCATTTTTGTCTATTTTAGTCGCCAAGGCTTTATTGATATCGACGCCAAGATCATGACAGAGATAAGCTAAATATGCTGTTACATCAGCTAGTTCGTCTTCCAGTGCTTGTCGTTTTTCGGACTTGAGTTGGCTGTTAATTTCATCATTAGTTTTCCATTGAAACCATTCTAATAATTCAGAAGCTTCGATAGACAATGAAATGGCTAAATCTTTGGGGTTATGAAACTGTTCCCAATCGCGCTCACGTCGAAATGCAATAAGTCTTTCTAATATTTCCGGTTTAATCATAATCAAGAAACTCAGTTATTTTAGTCAAAAATTGTTGTGGCGCTTCAGCATGTACCCAATGACCTGCTTGTTCAATGGTTGCTAGTTCTGCATATGGAAAGCAGGTTCTAATTAAATCCTCATCCTCATCCCCGACATAATCTGATTGACCACCACGAATAAAACAACTTGGAATCATTATTGTTTCATCTTCACAAACGGTTACCAGTAGTTGAGAATAATTATCATACAAAGCCTGTAAATTGTTTCGCCAGCTCAGTTGTTCGCCGTTTATGGCGAGATTCATTAATAAAAATTGCCGTACCGTTTTATTGGGCAATGCAATTTTTAATGCATCATCAACCTCATTACGACTCGTGTATAAGGATAAGTCTAAAGCTAATAAAGCTCTAAAAATAGCACTATGTTCATCATCATATTGTCTCGGAGCAATATCCACCACAACTAGTCTACGTAGCCATTGTGGATAACGCTGACTAAAAGCCATCGCGACTTTCCCCCCCATCGAATGGCCAATGATATCGACCTTATCTAACTTTAATCGCTCAAATAATTCGGCCAAATCTTCAACCATCAAAGCATAAGTTTGTTCTGAGCTATGAGGTGAATGACCGTGATTGCGTAAATCAACCGTTATTACCTGCGCCTGCGTAGCTAATTGTTTGGCCACGGCCCGCCAATTATCTGAGGAACCGAACAAGCCATGCAGGATAACTAGGGGCTGACCTGTACCGATGGTTTGATAATATAATTTCATTGAATGATAATTTATTGTGTCGTATGTTTATAATGGTGTCATTTTATGACAATTGGGGATATTTAGGTGGAAGATGAAACTGTTTTAGTGATGATAGTTCAACAATATGCGAGTAAATTTGGCATTACTTTTAGCTCAAAACATTTGGATGATCCAGAGAAGAAAGCTAAACTAATTGGCCTGATTCAAGAATCACTTTCTGGCAAACGTGGCCCTGTCACTGATGAAGATCTTATTTAAATAAACACGTAATTGATTAAATAAAAAGGCCACCTTGTTAGGTGGCCTTTTTAATTGTATGTAACTGAAAGATGAATTAACGAATCAGTTAATCAACTTAATCAACGATTTTTTCAAATACTAAACTGGCGTTAGTACCACCAAAACCAAAGCTATTCGACATTACGGTTTTTAAGCCTGCATTGTCTTTACGTTCACGAATAATAGGAACGCCTGATGCTTGAGGATCAAGATTATCAATGTTTGCTGATGCGGCAATAAAATCATTTTCCATCATCAATAAACAATAAATTGCTTCTTGTACACCTGCGGCACCTAATGAATGTCCTGATAATGACTTAGTAGAACCGACTATAGGAACATTGTCACCAAAGGCTTTTTTTACAGCACCTAGCTCGGCCAAATCACCTACTGGTGTACTTGTACCATGTGCATTTATGTAATCAATGGGTGCTTTTACGGTTGCAGTTGCAAGTTGCATACAACGCACAGCACCTTCACCTGAAGGAGCAACCATGTCATAGCCATCTGATGTCGCGGCATAACCCGTTAATTCAGCATAAATTTTTGCGCCACGTGCTTTAGCATGTTCATATTCTTCTAATACTAATACACCACCACCACCCGCGATAACAAAGCCATCACGGTCAGCATCATAAGCGCGAGAAGCCTTTTCAGGTGTGTCGTTATATTTGGTTGATAAAGCGCCCATAGCGTCAAACAATGAACTCATCGTCCAATGCTCTTCTTCAGCACCGCCAGCAAAAACGATATCTTGCTTGCCCATTTGAATTTGTTCCATGGCATTACCAATGCAATGTGCACTTGTCGCACATGCTGATGACATTGAGTAATTCACACCTTTAATTTTAAATGGTGTTGCTAAACATGCAGATGTTGTACTTCCCATAACTTGCGTTACGCGATATGGTCCAACACGTTTAATACCTTTTTCACGCAAAATATCAGCGGCTTCAACTTGATTGGATGATGATGCACCACCAGACCCCATGACGAGCCCAGTACGTGGATTAGACACCTGCTCATCAGTTAAACCAGAATCAGTAATGGCTTGTCGCATCGAAATATAAGCGTACGCTGCTGCATCACCCATAAACCTCAATGTTTTGCGGTCGATAAACTCTTTAAAGTCGATATCAACGCTACCAGCAACATGACTACGAAACCCCATATCAGCATATTCTTGTTTAAATCGAATACCTGAACGCCCTAAACGTAATGATTCAGTAACGGTTGCCGCATCTAAACCCAAACAAGATGTAATACCTAAACCTGTGACTACTACACGTTTCATTGCTATTTCCTAAAAATCTTCAGTGGAAGTAAATAAACCTACTTTTAGGTCTTTTGCTGTGTATATTTCGCGGCCATCGACAGAGACAGAGCCATCCGCTATCGCTAAAACTAATTTACGTGCAATAACACGTTTTAAATCAAGTTTATACGTCACTTTTTTCGCTGTTGGTACGACTTGTCCAGAGAATTTAACTTCTCCTGAACCTAAGGCTCGACCACGGCCAGGGTTACCATCCCAGCCTAAGAAAAATCCAACCAATTGCCACATTGCATCTAAACCAAGGCAACCGGGCATTACAGGATCACCAGGAAAATGACATGCAAAAAACCACAATTCTGGGGTAATGTCTAATTCGGCAATAATTTCACCTTTGCCGTATTTTCCGCCCTCATTAGAAATATGAATAATACGATCCATCATCAGCATATTCGGGGTAGGTAATTGTGCATTGCCAGGGCCGAACATTTCGCCGCGACCGCACTGCAAAAGCTCTTCGTATGAAAATGATGACTGTTTACTCATAGATTCTTCTTTAAAAACGCCTCTAATTGGGCAATCGTTTCATGATATCACGACCTAGTAAAACTAAAAAGTAACATAAAACGATTTCAACTATCTGACATAAAAAAGCCACTATAAAAATAGTGGCTTTTTAAGATATTTTGGGAAATTATTTATTGTTCAGCACTTGTCAACGTCATAGCTGCCTCAGGCAATGCCACAACAAGTCCTTGCAACAAACCGCCCATGCTATTTAGAATTCGGTACATCGCAAACAATTGATCGTATTGCGCATTTACTAAATCTTGACGCGCTGTGAAAACTTCATTTTCAGAGTCTAATAAATCTAACAAAGTACGTTGGCCAAGACTAAATTGTTGTTGATAAGCATCTCGTGAACTTACACTTGAATCAACATGTAGCTTAAAATACTCCATTTGATTGGTAACTGTTTGTAAGGCATTCCACGACAATCGCACACTTTGTTCGACTTGGCGGTGAGTATTATTGCGAATTTCTGAAGCTTGGTTGATTAGATAGCCAGTTTCTTGGCGACGTGCACTGTCTTTACCGCCATTTAACAAATTGTAGCGTAAGCGAAACATAGCGGTAACATCATTATTGTGACCGTCAACACCGTCAAGATCATTATTTGCTGTTGCACCTAATTCAAAATCAACACGCGGGTAGAAAGGCGATACAGCCGTGTCATGTTGAGCATTTGCGGATTCAACATCCGCTTGGGCAGACTTTAAAGTAGGGTGATTATCTAGGCCTCGGCTAATAGCTTCTTCTAGCGAGGCAGGAATTAGATTTAACGGTGATTGCGGTTCGCTTAATGATTCACTTGCTAATCCTATAACCCGTAAATAAGTCGTTTCTGCATCACGTAGATTACTTTGCTCTGCAATTTGATTGGCTTTAGCTAATGCTACACGACCTTTACTTTGGTCCATGTCCGAGCCACGTCCTACACCACGCTCGCTACGTAATCTAATTTGATCATGTGTACGCTCATGGGCTTCAAGGTTAGTTGTCGCCAAGTCCACTAGTTTTTGTTGACGCAATACATTTAAATAAGCATCAACGGCTTCTAAGCCGGTGTTTTCAGCGGCACCAAATACACCGTAAGCTCGTGAGTCCGTTCGAGCAGTTTGTCGGCGGGTTTCATTTTTAGTTGCCATGCCATCAAATAACATTTGACGTAAATTTATGCTCGCTTCATCGCGATTCATATGCACGTCTTTGTGTGAGCCTTGCGAGCGAGTAGTAGGATTATCGCTAGACTCCCAACCAGTTCCAATTGCTAGGTCAACTGTAGGCAGGTACCCTGCCTTAGCTTGATTAACCTCTTCTGCCACAGCATTTCGTTCATTGCTAGCTGCCAGCACATCTGGATTAGTTTTTATCGTAGCATCAACCGCTTGCTCTAAGGTAGTTGCTGACAATGAAGCTGAGCTCATACACAAAGCTACGCTCATTATAAGTTTTGTTGATTTTATTACTTTCATTACTATTCCGTGAATATGCTAAATCATAAACTAAAATTATATGCATTGTTTCCTGACATCCGACAATACCAATATTCTATCCGTATATCGCCCTAACGCAAATCTCTAAAGAAAATAGCCAGTGCAAGTCGATCCGAAATGGCTAGCTTTTGAAAAATTGTCGTTAAATGGGCTTTAACTGTACGTTCTGTTATTGCCATTTTATAAGCAATCATTTTATTTGTTGCCCCATGACTGACCAATGTCGCCACCTCAATCTCTTTAGGTGACAGTAAGGCTAGGGACTGTTGCTGTTCCAATGATATTTTAGGGATGGTAGCATCCGTTAACTCATCAATCAAACTCGAGATAACATAACGTTCAACCCAAACTTCACCATTTAATATCGAATGTATGGCAAAGTGCAATTTTTCTGGGGGTAAATGATTATCAAAATAACCACGAGCCCCTTGTTTAAGTAGTGCGATTTGACTCTCAATAGTCCGGCCAACTCCCAAGACTAAAATGCGCGTAGCAGGACTTGCTTCTTTAATCGCCGATATCAAAGAAATTTGTTGATCTCTAATTAGGTCCTCATGACATAAGACAAGATCAGGTTGTGTAGTAATAATAGTGTCCAATAAATCTGCCAAGGTATAACAATGCGAGGCGACATAATGAGCAGGTAAGTTTATGGAAATCGCATTACACTCATCCTCATTAGGAATGGCAACACACACACTTGTTTTTAATAACTCGGGGGTTATCCTAGCATTTATTAACATCATCGCTCTCTCAACATCATCGTTCCCTCAATGCCTCATTTTTGGCTTTAAGTATCGGCTTCAGTAAATAATCAAAGACTGTTTTTTTACCTGTCAAGATATCTACTGTAGTGGTCATCCCTGGAATAATATTTAACTTAACATTTTTATGAAAAATATAGTTCTTATCTGTACGCAAGTAAATCAAATAAAAGCTTTCATCTTTTTCGTCTTTAATTGTATCGGCACTAATCCGCTCCAATTTAGCCGGTAATCCTCCGTAAATTGAAAAATCATAGGCCGTCAACTTAACCATCGCCTCTTGGCCAGGGCGTAAAAAAGCAATGTCTGAAGGTCTGATTTTAGCTTCAATCAACAGATTATCTTCTATCGGTACAATCTCGAGCAAATCCATGCCTGGTTGAATAATACCACCAACGGTATTAATTTTTAACTGCTTAATCGTACCCTTTAATGGCGAGCGAACCTGAGTGCGTGTTACTCGATCTTTTGCAGAAAAGATAGTTTCTCTGGTTCTACTCAATTCAGCATTCACTTCTGAGAACTGACTGGCTGCATCGGTCTTAAACTGAATTGTTTGTTCTATTACTTTTTGTTGCGCTTCATTTAATGCCGACTGTGTGCGCGGAATGGCCAAACGATTAGCTTCCATTTCACCATATAATTGATTTACCGTTCGCTTCAAGCGTAACACCTCCACTGGTGAGATCACACCAAGGTCAACTAAGGGTTCAGACATCTTTAATTCTTTATTGCTGAGATCATAGCCTTCTGTTAATTGTGACTGCTTTGCTCGTCGTTCTATCAGTTCTTGCCTACGTTGTACCAGTTGCTGCTCTAATACTTGAATGGCAGATCTCAATTCGCGTTGTCGTGAGAGATATAATGCTTTTTCATTTGCGGCTAGTATAGGATTAGCGCTTATGACTTCTTCTGGCACAATAAAATCGACACCGTCACTTTCAGCTTTTAATCGTGTACTACGTGCTAATAGCTCGTAATATTTAAGCTCTGTTTCTCTCACTGATGATGAGAAACGTGTGTCATCAATTTTCAATAACACCTGATCCTTCTCAACAATTTGACCTTCAGTCACCAAAACGTCAGACAATATTCCACCTTCTAAATTCTGTATTACTTGAATTTTACTCGAAGGTATAACCTTGCCCTCTCCCCTAGTCACTTCATCAAGGCTTGTAATATAAGCCCACCAGCCCGCAACAAGGAAAAAGGCCACACTTAATATCAATAATGAATGGCCCGCTCGATGTGCTGATTCCAATGTAGCGGCACTTACTTCTGACATAAACTCAGCATCATCAGGATGGGTACGTTTTAACCATGCCATAACGCTATCCTTTCGAAACTTTAATATGACCGTTTTTAAGAGCAGTTAGTATTTGCTCTCGAGGACCATCAGCAACTAATCGCCCTTGATCCATCACGATAATTCTATCAACTAAACTAAGTAAAGATGCTTTATGAGTCACTAATATCATTGTTTTGTCTGCTAAATGAGCCTTCAATTTTGATTTAAATTGATCTTCGGTACTATTATCCATCGCATTAGTAGGTTCATCCAGTACTAATACAGGGCAATCTAGTAGCAATGCTCTAGCAACAGCAACACTCTGCCGTTGCCCACCGGAGAGTCCTTCTCCCCGCTCACCAACAGGTAAATCAAAACCTGCGGGATGTCGGTTAACAAATTCAGTAACACCTGCTATATCAGCCGCCTTAATCACCGCATCATCATCAGCAAATGGCGCACCCATAACAATATTGTCACGTATACTGCCAAAAAACAGCACGACATCTTGTGGCGCATAACCTATATTCCTGCGTAAATCGACAGGATCAATTTGTCTAATATCCGTTCCATCTAACAAGATAGAACCGTCCATAGGTTCGTATAAACCCAATAATAATTTTTCAATTGAGCTTTTTCCTGAACCGATCCGACCGATGAAAGCAACTTTCTCACCCTCCTTAATACTAAATGATACTTCAGAGAGTGCATCCATAGGTTGTTCAGGGTAGCGGAATGAAACTTTTTTAAATTCGATATTGCCTTTAAAATCGGGGCGATGTAAAAATTCTCTACCAGATGGCCGTTCTACAGGTAGATTCATTAAATGATTTAATGAGCTTAATGCTGCTTTTGATTGGTGGTAGCGCGTCAAAATCCCAGCCACCTGACCCAGCGGAGCTAACGCTCTACCTGTTAAAATAGTACTGGCAATTAAGGCACCCATGGTGATGTCACCTTCAGCTATTTTATAAACACCAAATACCACGACACTTACTGAGGCCATTTGCTGTAAAAATGCAGTGAAATTTACAGCCATTGAAGATAACAACCGTGAGCGTTGACTATATTTTGCAATAAACCCTATTGTTTGTTCCCATTTACGCTGAATTTGAGATTCGGCGCCAATACTCTTAATTGTCTCTAATCCCGTTAATGTTTCTATTAAAGTGGCACTTTTTTGTCCAGAATGACGAAATAGATTTTGAATTGTTTTGCTAAGTGGAACCTGAATGATAAGGCTAACTAGAATCCCCAATGGAATGGCAATTAATGGCACGTAGGCTAGTTCACCTGAGATTGTCCAAATAACAAAGATAAATAAGAACATAAATGGTAAATCTATCAATGTGGTCAATGTCGCAGAGGTAAAAAAATCTCGAAACGACTCAAACTCATGCATATTGTTGGCAAATGAACCGACTGAATTTGATCGTGAGGCCATTTTAATGCCCATCACCTTTTCAAATATAGTGGCAGATAGAATTACATCTGCTTTCTTCCCAGCCATATCAATGAAATAACCTCGCAAGGATCGTAGTAGCAAGTCGAAAATAAACACGGTTGCCACACCTATCGCTAATACCCACAAGGTTTCAATAGCACGATTAGGTACTACGCGATCATAAACGTTCATGATAAACAATGGTGATGCTAGTGCAAATGAATTGAGCAAGATTGAAGCAATAAATACTTCACCATAAATCGGCCAAAAGCGTAATATTGTTCCCCAAAACCAGTGTTTAGTCTTGGGGATTACTGAAGCGTCTGTTCGTTTATCAAACGAATGAACTGATTTGATAAAAATGGCATAACCTGCATAGACGGCATTTAAATCCTCGAGCGGGATCTCAGACTCAGCTTCTCCAATTTCAGGAAAAATAACCCTCGCCGTTTTTTTCTTGAATTCCAACACGATGCAAGCATTACTATTTTCTAGTAATAGCACTGCCGGTAAAACTAAATTAGATATTCGCCGAAGGGGACGTTTAACAACTTTTGATGTTAAACCGGCTCGCTCAGCTGCACGTTCAAATAGCTTAGGCGTTAACTTATTGTCAACTAAAGGCAAGCCATGAATTAATGATTCTTCACTATGAGGTTTATTTAACAACTTACTGAGTAGCGTTAGGCAATTAAGTAGTGGATCATCCAATGTCTGCTGACCGTCATCAGCTTGCCACTGCTTAGCTTTTTCTAATGGTATTGATTGTTCAGACATATTTACATTGGTATCCTTGGCAACGAAAATTCACATATGGCTAAATAAAATTAAGCGTGAACTTTATCACAGTATACAAAAATGAATATCATCATTCTGTCTGATTTGATAGATTATCAATGGAATTAGGTCTTATAACAGTTCAACGTTGATATTTTATCTCTTCTTTACAACTTAACCTAAGAATGGAATTCGAATGCTAGAATATCCTTACATCTAACATTACAGGTATAAAAATGGCCTATATAAATCGCAATATTAATGGCGAAATAACCGAAGTTTTTGAAACACGGCAAAATGATGATCAGGAATACATTTCTCTAGATAATGCAGAGCTTATTGATTTTATCAAACAGGCCGCCAGTAATCATGATGTTAAGACGGTACTGTCCTCATCCGATGTGGCGCTAGTTCGTGTCCTTGAAGATCTAATCAATACCCTAATTGATAAAAATATCATTCAATTCACTGAGCTCCCATTAGCAGCACAAGGCAAACTCGCAAATCGTGAGAAAATACGTGAGCATTTAACGAGCCTGGATAACTTAATGGCGGATGATGATGGCATTTTTAACTAATACTGACTACTTGATCAATAAAATAATTTAGTAGTGGAGAATTAACGATATCGCGTCAAAATGAAATTATCTAAATCAATTGGTTGAGAATAGTTAGGATTAATCTAAGTAACGTCTTAAATCAGATTGGCGAATGAATAGTGCCATTGCTAGTTTCACAGAAAATGCTAGTCAAGTAATAATATTGAAGGCCATTTTCTAATCTTAACGTCGACTTACACTCTTCCTAATAGCGGTTGCCGCACCACTTGGTTAGTATATTCGCCCCCAGGTCCGTAAGCACTAGGCGCCATGTCACGTCCCCGCAAGATATTCATTGCTTGTTGAAGATATTGGCGATTAACATTAACAATACCACCGTTAACTTGATTGTGTTCTCGACAAGCCTTAGCAGTAATTTTTAATCCATCTACCATACTATTCAATATACGTGAATGCTGTTCTGTTTGATTGGCAATAAAAGCCGCTAAGCCATCTTTACCTGCCGAAAAACCTTCCGCTTGTAATAGTGTTTCACGTTGCCGTCCCAACTGTTCTAAGGTGACAACTAAGGGCTGTTTTTTAGCTGTTAAATCAGTCATTGCATCAACATCCGACTTCGTCAGCGCACTACGTTCATATTTAAGCATTGCCAGCAACTGAGAAGCTGTGGTCTGTTCTGCCTGCAAAATGCTATGTAGTTTCTGTAATGAAGTCATTGTCATGGGTATTCACCTAACCGAGCTGTTGCTCGAAATTGATCATATTATTGGCTAGTTCAGCAGGATCCACATTATAAGAGCCTTCTGCAATAGCGGCTTTTAAAGCTGATACACGGTCATTATCGACCACAGGCGCATCGGCTAAAGTTTGTTGTAGTGACTGCAACTGGGTTGCAGTATCGGTTAAACTCACCGTATCAACCGCTGATGAATTTACTGCTACGCCTTGCGTTTTATCACTAGCAGAATTCACTGGAGCATTGGTATTTCGGTTGGTATTTAGCCCTAGTTGGCTCGTCGTTTTTATCGTATTTATTTCTGACATTATTTGTCTCCTTCAGAGTCTGATTAATACATCGGCCAGAATAATAAAAACTTGAGTTTTTTTGTACACTTTTTACCTCAATTATTTACAGCGATACTTTAACGATGCCTGGAGCATCAACGACACCTTCCACAATACGTTTAGAAGTGCTGTTTTTAACTTTTACACGTTCACCCAATGTTGCGTCATCCAGAGCCGTGCCACTCATTCTTACTTCCATTTGTCCCGCCATTGCCACCAGCATAATCTGTTCACCACGATGAACTATTTTTTGAGCTTGAAGACTATTCGGTTTAATAACTGATCCCATGGACACGGAGTACTTTAATTGTTGGCCAATGACTAATTGAGTGTTATTCAAATAACCATGTTGCAAACTACCGATATCCCATTGCAGTAATTTGATATCGCCTTGTGTGATTAATTGATTTGATGATAGAGGTCTACTCGCCACCACAACTGATTTCATCACTTTAACCTTAACAGGTACATACACTGTCCACGCTACCGGAGAGTTGCATTTAACGCCTATTGTCTGATTGCCTAAACCAACAACGCCATTAGATGAGAACACATCAAGTGGTCCCTCACAGGCTTGTAGCCGCAATCGATCATCTAATGAATCCATGGCAATTTGTGGATTGTCGTAACTTGCTTGCGCCTGCTTTAGTGCGTACTCATAGGCCACTTGCTCAATTCTATCTAGAGCATGTAAAGTATCGGCAGAAAGAGTAAATGACGCAAATATGCCACAGACTAGGCTTAGTTTATACTTCCAATTAACAACCATGACGGTATCCTCATTATTTATCGTGATGTCATTTTTCTGGCATTCAACAGATTTATAATGAACAAAGCAATTAGTATGCCTATCATCATTATTTAATAAGAAATTTCAACTAACAGATAACGACCAAAAATGATTCAGAGGAGCGTAAGATAATGGCCAGTATGATTGAGGGAGTAGATCAACGAACACAGCTAGTAGGTCACAATCGCCTTGAATTATTACTTTTTAAGTTAGGCACAACACAAACATTTGGTATAAATGTATTTAAGGTGCGTGAAGCTATTCCTTGCCCAGTTTTAACTAAATTGCCATTTTCACACCCCGTTATCCGTGGCGCAGCCCGCATCCGTGGACAAGCTATTAGTATTTTTGATTTATCATTGGGTATTGGTGGCCAACCGGTTAACGATCTCACTAAAGCTTTTGTCATCATTACTGAATACAATCGCTCCGTTCAGGGCTTTTTAGTCAGCAATATTGAGCGGATCGTTAATACTAGTTGGGCAGATATCTTACCCCCGCCTTCGGCATTAGGTAATGACAGTTATATGACAGCATTTACTAAACTTGATGATGAAGTGATTGAGATTATCGATGTTGAAAAAGTCATTTCTGAAGTAGTCGGGGCTGATGAAAGAGTATCTGATAACTTAGTCGATAATTTTACGAGTCAAAATGCTGACTATCGCCCCCATATTTTAGTAGCTGATGATTCTAGCGTTGCCCGAAATCAAATCAAACGTACGATGGAACAACTGGGAATCGACACCACTATAACCCGTGATGGTAAAGAAGCCTTGCAACAACTCCAGATATGGGCTGATGATGACATCGATGTTAAACAGCATATCGCAATGTTGATCTCTGACATCGAAATGCCTGAAATGGATGGTTACACCCTGACCAGCGAAATACGTAAAGATCCCCGCTTACAAGATATTAAGATTTTATTACATTCGTCGATGAGTGGAGACTTCAACAATACGATGGTCGACATAGTTGGGGCGGATAAATTCATTCCAAAATTTTCACCTGATGATCTCGCCATCACCGTACAAGCATTAATTGAAGAGTGGAAACTAGAACGATAATGATTATTTAACTGCAAAAAAAAGCGCCTATTACAGCGCTTTTTTTGCAGTTGATGCTTATGAGCTACTTTACGAACCAAAGCCCATTACGTCGGCTGGCATCGGAATAACATTCTCAGATTCCGTCACCATATCAGCTTTTGCACGCATCATATTCGTACCAACGAAGCCACCAAAACGATACACCCAATCCTGCAAGTCACTGTTAATCGTTGCAACTTCTGCTTGTACTTGTTCAGGTGTCTGTAACACATTCAATTCTTGTATATCACTTGGCGCAGCTTTGATCGCTGAGGCATCAAACTCAGCATGAAAAGTAGTAAAGTAGAAACCATCATTAAATGATGTTTTGGTGATAACTTTCAAACCATCAAAAGTAGTAAATTCTGCAGTAACAACTTCTGCACCATTTCTTGAGAAATCTTTAGCGGCCTTAACATCTTCCATTCGTAATTGAAATAAAGTACCTGCGATGTCATAACCGAGTTGCTCATATTTAAATACTGTTTTTTCCAACGATTGCGGAGTACCAAACTTATCTTTTTCACCTAAATTAACCAGCGTGGCTATTTGACCATTAGGCTGGATAATATTGACCACAGCAATGCGTTCACGAGCAATATTGATGACTTCGCTTTTAATCCAGTTCAACATTAATGGATTAATATTCAAATAACCTTCAGCTAACCAAGCCCTTGCTTCGCCTTCTCTACGTACATAAAACTGTTTTGCACCCATTGTTACGGTAGTTTCTCGCTCATTACCTAGAATTAACCCAGCTATGGTTTTGTCACCTTTTAACATGGTTAAGGTTAACGAATCACCACCTTCGTCAAGTCCAGCGACACCTAACAACGGATATTGTTCAGGATTATCAGTCTTACGTTCCAGAATTTTAGTATCACTAAGGTCAATTAATGCACGTTTGACCAAATCAAAATCTGCAGGATAATTTAAACGCTCCTTAATAAACCAATCCTCACCCTTTTTAAACAGGGTGAATTCATCTTGTGCACTTTTAAACTTAAGCGTATCAATAAGATTCAATTGCCCAAATAAGTCTGGGAACAATAAACCCTCATCGTCATTATTATCACTCGGAGCTTGGATAGTGATTAACATTAGGACCACCATTACCATGGTGATAAGGAATAATATTGTGAGACTATTTAATTTTTTTATCATGTTTACAAACCTAGTAGAGTATCGAGTCTAACTTACTATTGATGACGACCTTTAGTACGTTTACGAACACGCATCCAGCCTGTGAGCACGGCCAAAAATGCGACCAGTATAGGTACCAGACCAATATTGAAGAATTTAAGCTGCGTATCAAGCTTATCAATATCCTGACGCAATTTTCCCTGTACTTCACGTAATTGTTGTTGGGTTTTATTCTTCATCATTCGTAGATCTGCAATTTCTTGCTTCTGGTCATCATTCAGAAGTTCTTCACCACTACCACTACGTTCAACTTGCATTCTAGCGATGTGTTGCTCAGTTTCTGTTAATATTTTTTGTAACTCACGTTCTTTAGTACGGTAGTTTTTTTCTGCCTCACGCTGTAAATCTAAAACGCGTTCAAATGGTCGAGAGAAACCAACACGAGAGCGAACACTAATCAAACCATGACTATCTGTTAATTCATCAATAGCATTGATTAAAAAATCAATATTATTAGACGTACTGTAAGCAATCTCTTTTCCGTAAAAATCTTGTAATTGCACCCAGAACCGGTCTTGTAGCATGTCCACGTCGGCAATCGCGATAACATCGATGTCCTGTTTAGATTCACTCAAGTAACCAGATGGTTTTTCAGCAATTCCAGCCTCATTTTTTAAACCATTAGGAAACGCTGATTTAACAGCGCCAGTAACGCGAACAGCAATAGGATAACTTAAGGTTCCTGCTTGATACTTAGTTAATAGAGCCATCGGATCATTACGGAACTGTACTACCCGTTTATCAACCATCATCGCTTCATTACTAGACGAGATAAGTGGAATAAACTGCGTTGTAGCACCTTCGATAGTTTGGAAGCGGCCAGCAGTGGCCATTTCAACTTTTTTCAGATGATTGGTAATCGCTTGTTCTGCATTCATCTGTTCTGATGGAATAGACTGCCACAATACATAATCAATCGGTTGATTATTAGTTCTAGCACCAAAATCAACTTTTATCGCTGTTTTACGATCAGCTACGACATCAGTAGGTGAACGTTCAAACCCCCAAGCATTGAATAACAAAGGCATGTTTGAACTGTGTGACGCCAACATCGCATTCATCGGATTATCAGGATCTTTTTCTGGAATATCTATTTCAGCATAAGGATCAACAAACGTAATCAATTTACCGCCACCCAAAACATACTGATCGATAGCATATAAAATACCATCTTCTAATTCTTTCGGATGAATAACCATTAACACATCAATGCTAGATGGAATTCGTTTGATATCTATAGGCAACACTGACACATTAAACATCTGGCGTAATTCAGCCATTACCGCCCAAGGTTTAGGCCCATCATTTGTTGGTGCATAACCTTTTAAAGGGTCATATCCTTCGCCATCTACTGGCAAAGAACTAACAATAGCGATCGTTTTCTTATCGGCACTAGATAGTTTATAAACGAGTTTAGTTAAATCATATTCAAGTACATCTTCTTTTTCTGGTTGGAAAAAAGAAATGTTTTCGACGCCATCTAATAAGTTACTGCCGACCAAACCGAAATACAGTTGATCAGTTTTACCATCGATAGGCACTGCCTGTAAGCCGTAGTCTTCAGCACGTTGTTCATTATCAGAAAAAGGTTCAGGATTAAGCACAATCAAATTGATCATGCCATCTGCTGCACGCTGGTATTCTTCTAACAATTCTTGAACACGCTGTGCATAGGCTTTTACGCTAGGCAATTCCTGTGCGACTTTATCTGAATAATAAAATCTCAGTGTCAGCGGCTCTTTTAATGACTTAATAATATTTAAGGTACCTTCTGACAAGGTATATAAATTATCTTGAGTCAAATCGATACGTGCTGATTTTAAATTGCCGTTAGTGACAATGTTAAATGACAAAAATAGGATAATGGCCAGTACTAGACCAAGGGTCGATAATAGTTGTTTATTCATAGTGAGCTTAAATTCCTAATCGGCCTTACGGGCATTAACAACAATGGCATTAGCAAATAGCCAAACCATGATGACGGAAGCGAAATACAGCATATCTCGTATATCAATGACACCCTTTGAAATTGCATCAAAATGGGTCAAGAAGCTGAAAGAGCTAATCGCATGAATCAACGTTGTTGGCGCCCAACCACTAAAAAAGTCCAATACAATGCCATAACCACTCAATACGAAGATTAAGCTGACAATCAAACTTAATACAAAGGCTATAACCTGATTTTTTGTTGTCGCAGAGATACAGGCACCAATAGCTAAGAAACCACCCGCCATCAATAAACTACCTAAGAAACCAGCAAAAATGACACCGTTGTCAGGTGTCCCCAAATAATTAACCGTAATCCATAATGGAAAATTCAACAGCAAAGCTAGGCCTGTAAACGCCCATGCCGCAAGAAACTTACCTAAAACGGCTTCAAACACCGATACAGGTAAGGTCATCAGTAATTCAATCGAGCCATTTTTGCGCTCTTCTGACCATAAACGCATCGAGATTGCAGGAATTAACAAGATATAAATCCACGGGTGAACAGAGAAAAATGGATATAAATCTGCTTCGCCACGTTCAAAGAAATTGCCGACAAAAAAGGTTGAAAAACCAGTCAGTAATAAAAAGATAATAATAAAAACATACGCAACTGGCGTAGCAAAATAGCCACTCAGCTCACGTTTCATAATAAACCAGATGTTACGCATATTCATTAAATGCTACTCCGTAAACTGCCCGTGGCACCCATAGTGATAGTGCGGAAAACTTCATCTAAACGACCATTTTCAGCATAAAGCGAATCTATTTCCCAGCCATTACCACGAATGACTTGTGCTAATTCAAGTGTAATTTGTCGGCCGTTTGAAGGATAAATACGAAAACCGCGGTTTGCTGATAGCGTTTCAACCTTAGCAATAAAATCAAGACCATTCAGGAAGGCTGTAAATGCATTACCATCAATATTGGCTACCGATACACATACGGCATTATGGTAATCAGACATAGCCTCCAGCTGACTCGGTGTGCCATCAAATTGGATCTGTCCATTTGCAATAACCACGTTACGCGTACATAAGGCATGCACTTCTTCAAGAATATGCGTTGAAATGATGATCGCTTTATCGTGTGCCATCTCATTAATTAAGGTACGTACTTCATATTTTTGATTAGGATCCAAACCATCCGTAGGCTCGTCTAAAATCAAAACTGGTGGATTATGTAATATAGCTTGCGCTAGCCCAACGCGACGTTTGTAGCCTTTAGATAAGGTTTCAATGGGTTGGAACATCACGGTTTTAATTTGGGCTCGGTCTGCAGCAGAAGCAACGGCTCGTTTTTTATCAGCGCCCGTTAGGCCGCGGATATCGGCTATAAAGCGTAAAAAACCATCGGGCGTCATATCTGCATAGGCTGGCGCACCTTCTGGCAAGTAGCCCAAGCACGCTTTGACTGAAATAGGATCGGTTAATACATCATGACCACATACCCTTACGGTGCCTCGTGTAGGAGCCAAAAATCCGGTAATCATCTTCATCGTCGTTGATTTTCCTGCACCATTTGGCCCTAGAAAACCTAAAACCTCACCTTTTCTGACTGAAAATGACACACCATCCACGGCTTTAATAGCACCAAAATGCTTAGCCAGATCTTCGATCTCAATTCTCAATGTCATAATAAAAGCTTCTCCCCGCCCTATCAATATTCTTCGTAACCGCACATTATTCTGAGGTTAGGCACTACAAGTCAAGTTTGATTTACTAATTATCATATAATTAGTATTGCCATCATTCACTTAAGGGCATAACCTACTTATTCACACATTTTTGTATTTAGGACAATAAATCCAACATGGCATTAAAACAATTTATTCAACTCGGACGAGATATTGGCTACAACATTCTTGGTAATTTTAATGACTCTAGCTCACGTAAAAAAACATTAAAATTCTCAGTAGCTCTGATTACTAGCATTATTTTAATACTACTCATCATCATGTTGTGGTGGGATCGTCGACCTAACGATTTCGATCCTGTTGAACAAGCAAAACAGATAGCCGCCGAAAAACATCAACAGTTAGTTACCGGCTATGTCTCGACTTCGACCTTAATTGCACTTGGCAACTCATTACTAGATAAACCAGGAGGTTACCTCAGTAACGATGTTATGCCGCCTTCAATCTGGATGGATAATGTACCAAACTTCGAGTTTGGTGTGTTGGTACAAATTCGTGATTATGCTCGTGCTTTGCGCAATGATATAAGTCGTTCGCAATCTCAGTCACTGGAAGATCCTGATCTTGCGATTGCCGAACCGCAATTTAATTTCAACTCAGAATCATGGATGTTTCCTCCCACTGAAAATGAATATCGAAAAGCCATTACGGCGCTCGAATCTTATCTAACGCGCCTAAGTAATATTGAACAAGATGACGCTCAATTTTATGCACGTGCTGATAACTTAGCCGCTTGGTTAGCCATTGTAGAAAAACGCCTCGGCAGTTTGTCACAGCGTTTAAGCGCTAGTGTTGGACAAATTCGTATTAACACTGATTTGGCAGGTGATCCCGCAGCTAATCAATCAACTCCTGCCCCCGCTGAGCTGACCACTCAAACATCATGGACCCAGATTGATGATGTCTTCTATGAAACTCGCGGCTCAGCTTGGGCATTAATCCACTTATTAAAAGCCGTCGAATATGATTTTTCCGATATTTTAGTTAAGAAGAATGCCTTGATTAGTTTACGGCAGATCATTCGTGAACTCGAAGCAAGTCAAGAAGCCATTTGGAGCCCCGTCATTTTAAATGGTAGCGGCTTTGGTTTAATGGCTAATCATTCATTAGTCATGGCGTCTTATATCTCTCGCGCTAACGCCGCAATAATTGATTTGCGTAGCTTACTCAGTCAAGGATAAGCTATGTGGGTTACAACGTTTATTCTACAATTCAACCTAGTAGTTTTTTTACCATGAACAAATTAACATTGTCAGCTTTAATGGCTTCTTTTTTACTTATCTCTGCCTGCGGAGAAAGCGCTGACGACACTGCTGATGCAGACAAATCAGTTATGGATAGCGCTGTAGAAATGACTGAGCATGCCGCTGAATCAATTAGTGACAGCACATCTAATGCTTATGACGCCACAAAAGAAATGGCTGAAGATGTCGCTGAGAGTACATCAGAAGTGATTGATGATGCAGTAGATGCAACCACTGAAATGGCAAATGATGTTGCTGATTCTGCTATCGAAATGAAAGATAAAATGATGGAAGAAGACAAAACAGAAGATTAAATGCTTACATACCCAGATCTGGGTATGTTATGGATGAGGCAATGCCTAAAAAGCACTAATACAACTAAGTAATGCCTCAATAAAAAAGCCGGTAATGTTTAATTCATTACCGGCTTTTTTAATCAGTTCAAACTAGTTCACTACGTCTGGATAAAATAACTGCTGACCCGACTTATTGAAACCAGCGATAATTGCCTGCCCTTCCTCGCTAGTCACAAATTCAATGTATTTTTTGGCAAGGTCATATTTGACATGAGGCTGTTTGGCGGGATTAACTGCCATCACATGGTAGGGATTAAATAATGCCTCATCACCCTCAAATAACACTTTTAAGCTCATTTTATCGGCGTATGCGATTTGAGTACCGCGGTCAGCCATTGCATAAGCTTGTTTTTCATCAGCAATGGTTAAAACCGCCCCCATTCCCTGCCCCGCTTGGATGTACCAACTGCCTTCAGGTTTGACATCAGCCGCCAGCCATAATAGTTTTTCTTTTTTATGCGTACCTGAATCATCGCCTCGTGAGATAAAATCTGCCTTCGTCATTGCAATACGTTGTAAAGCTTCAGTTGCCGATTTTGCTTGAGCAATATTTGCGGGATCAGTTACCGAACCAACTATAACAAAATCATTATGCATGACTGCTTTACGGTCAATAAAGTCACCATTTTCAACATATTTCAATTCTGCCGCTGGCGCATGAACAAACACCACATCCACATCGCCATTACTACCAATTTTCAGGGCTTTGCCTGTACCGACGGCAATAACATCAACTTTTACATTATATTTAGCTTCGAACGCAGGATCTAATACCGCCAATAGGCCTGAATTTTCAGTACTGGTTGTCGTTGACATTTTTAAATGCTCAACAGCCTGTGCGGTCACCGAGAGCAGTGAAATGGTGACGACAGTAGCTATAGATAGCCATTTTTTCATTATCATTGTGTTTTCCTTAAATATTACAACGTTATTAATTAAAATGCCCACTGACTACGTACTTGGAACAAACTAGGTTCTTGGTTATCGTAAGTACCACCTTTTACATTTAGCACATCAACATAATTTGCACTGAAACGTAAACTAGGTGTCGCAAACCAATTCACACCCACGGTGTATGAATCAACATCACCACCGTCGATATCTTTATCAATCAAATCAAGCGTGCTGTAACGTAATGCCAACTCCCACGCACCGATACCGCCTTCGCCAACACTCGCTTTAGGTGTAATGCTACCAAAAGAACCGTTTTTATAGTTACGCGACTCGCCAGTAAAGAAATAACCCGCTTGAGCATACCAGCCATCAAAATCCAAATCAGTAGCGGTGTTGCGGCTCACTGATGTTATAATATATTCAGCTTGTGCAGAGAAAGGGCCCATAACTGTAGCGACTTCAGCACCGACTTTATAAAAGTCTGTAACGTTTAAAATAGTGTCCTTCGTATCAGCAATATTAATGCCGCCAATATGCGTTTCAGGCTGTTGTTTAAACGATGTCTTATTACCCTCACCACCTGTATCACGATAGTTCAAACCTAAACCGAAATGCACCACTTTGGTTTTTTCATTTATTGGTGCAAATGTTGCCCGCGCCCCAAGACCCCAACCTTCATCTTGATCATGTGAAGCACCATTAGTTGCTGTCAGAGAATCACCAAATACACCACCCGCTAATGACCAATGCTGCTGTTTTGTACTCACCATAGCACCGATATGACGACCAGCAGCAAAAGCGCTGGTTAATGAACGTTCCATAAACGACACATTATTAGAACTAGTTTGCTGCTCTAAACTGAAAGGGTCTTTAAAGTGACCGACTTTAATTTCTAAATCATCAAAACCATTGTAGGCAAGAAATGCATCGGCAATACCTTTTCCATTAGCGCCTGTACTAGCAAAATCATATTCCAATTTATATGCCCAATCGGTATACATAACACCATTTAAATACATACGAGCACGGCGGATTTCAGTACCATCTCCAATTGTAGGATCGCCACTATAAGTAGCGGCATCAGCTTGTACTCGGCCACCAATTTTAGTAGAGAACTTACCATCACGTGTTTTGACGGTCACGCCACCTTTTACCTGCACTTCTACATCAGAAGGTTTCGTCGCTTCCGCTAGTTGTTTTTGTACTTGTTGTTTTTCTTGGTTTGTATTTGCTTGATTCTGTTTTAATTCTGCTTGTAAACGACCAAATTGTGCATCATTAACCATGCCGTTTTCATGCAACATAGTGATCAAAGTTTCTATCTCAGAACCTGCATAAGCAGATCCTATAAAAGATGAAAATATTGCGCCAGCTATTAGTGTTTTTTTTAACATCATTGCCTTACTTCCTAAGTAGATAATAAACATATTAATTAATACCACCTCATATATGCATGACAGTGCATATAGTATTGATAATAAATGACAGTTTAAATAGTATTAAACCAATAGAAAATATGTTTAACTATGCCTATTATGAATATCCAACTATCACTTAACTGGCAAATCAGTCAATCGGAAAAACAGAATATTGATCCTGTGTTGTTTCCTTTGCTCACGGCAATTCATCACTTAGGTTCATTAAGACACGCAACTGATGAGGTCAAAGTTTCATATCGTTTTGCCTGGGGTTTACTGGCAAAATGGGAGCAATTACTGGGGCAACCCTTAGTTATACTTGAACGGGGTCGTGGTGCTAATCTTTCGCCAACAGGTGAAAAGTTGCTCAATGCAAATGTCCAACTACTGGCACGTTTTACGCCTGAGTTAGATAACTTTGCTACGCAATTCAAACGAGATTTTGAATTGCTATTAGACACAGGAAAGAAACCTTCCTTAAATATTTTTGCGAGTCACGGGCTGGCTATTAGCACACTGCGTGATCTGATAAATCAACAGTCTAATTTTAAGTTGGATTTACATTTTCACGGCAGTTTAGAAAGCTTGCGGGCACTAAATAGTGGCCACTGCCATATCGCAGGTTTTCATATTCCTATCGGGCCTCTAGCGAACAATTTAAGACCGCAGTATCTCGATCTCATCAACGCTCAACAACATCAACTTATCTATGTCGTAAAAAGAAACCAAGGATTAATGTTTAAATCTGAAAACGCGACAAAAATAAGTGCTATCTCATCGCTGACGAATAAAGATCTGAGGTTCATCAATCGACAAGCTAATTCAGGCACGCGCTTATTATTTGATCAATTATTAGAAGCTGAAAACATCAATCCTGATGAGATTAACGGTTATGGCCATGAAGAATTTACTCATATGGCGGTAGCGGCAATGATCGCAAGCGGTGCTGCTGATGTTGGCTTTGGTATAGCTCCGATGGCGACTAAGTTCAATTTAGAATTCGTCCCGCTGGTATGGGAACATTATTGCCTGGCTATACCTACTAGCCTTAGCAAAGATGAATCTACTAAGCAGATAAAAGAATTACTACAAAGCACTCAATTTAGGGAATCTTTATCAGGATTTTCAGGCTATGATGCCTCGCGTTCTGGTGATAGCGTGACCTTTAAAGACATATTCTCCTAAATTTTAGTTTAGTTGTTAAAGCTCTCGCACCCAGTGGCCAGACTTTCCGCCCGCTTTTTCAAGTAAGCGAATATCAGTCATCACCATGCCACGATCAACCGCCTTACACATATCGTAAATAGTTAACAGTGCAATTTGCACCGCAGTTAATGCCTCCATTTCTACACCCGTTTGACCACTAGTTTCAACTTGAGCGCGACATTGCACGGCGACATCATCCTCCAAAATTTTGAAATCTACTGACACTTTAGTCAAAGCGAGCGGATGACAAAGTGGAATTAAATCAGCGGTACGTTTAGCGGCCATAATCCCCGCAATACGAGCAATGCCTAAAACATCACCCTTTTTATGATTGCCCTGCTGGATCAGTTTTAATGTCTTATCCAACATCAATATTTGGCCTTCTGCGACAGCAACCCGTTTGGTAATTTGTTTTGAGCCGACATCAACCATATGGGCTTCGCCCGCTTGATTAAAGTGTGTTAAATCAGCCATGAGTGGTATCCTTTTAATTTTAATTAGTGAAACAATTAACCAGATGAGCATTCAAGTCAAATTTTTTGCCAGTCTCCGTGAAACCATCGGTGTTGGTGATACCACTATTAACCACGCTGGATCTGCGGGGGAAGTATGGGATATTGCCACGGATAAAGCTGATCGGCCAATCAATGTTCTAGTGGCTATTAACCTTGAATATGCCCAGTTTACTAGTCCTGTTGAAGATGGTGATGAAGTGGCCTTTTTTCCGCCAGTAACCGGCGGTTAATATGTCTAGCCATATCGAACAACAGACATTTGACCCTTGGCAAGCCATTGTTGATCATCAACAACAATCTGCTCTCGCGAATCAATTTGGCGCTACAGCCAGCTTCATCGGTTCCATGCGAGATTTTAATGACAATACCGATGTTTCACACATGGTGTTAGAACATTATCCTGCGATGACCCAACGTTATTTGATTCAACTAGAGCAACAGGCCAAACAACGCTGGAACTTGCTTGATACTTTAATTATTCATCGAGTAGGAGACATAAGTCCAGCCGAACCGATTGTGTTGATTGCTTGCTGGTCAGCCCATCGCCGTGCGGCGCTAGATGCCTGTAGTTGGTTAATTGAAGAATTAAAGCATAACGCACCATTCTGGAAAAAAGAAACCAGAGAGGATGGCGAGCGTTGGGTGGAAAACAATACTGACGGGTTGTAATCACAATCGTTTTAGAATATTCAACATAACCGCCCTGAATATATAGAGCGGTGTCTGATGTTTGATATGTGCAACTAATCTAAAATTCTAAACTGCCAGAAACTAACTGTTCTCAACTGAAATAATAACCTTCTAATCACGACGTTTTTTCAAGTTTGTATGCTGATTTTCCAGACGTCTCTTTTTAACTAATTGTTCATTCGTTAATTTTTTCTTCTTATCCTTAAACGGGTTATCACTCATTTTAAATTCAATCATGATCGGTGTGCCATGTAACTTCAGCACGGTCCGGAAGGTATTTTCTAAATACTTCATATAACTATTCGGCGTTTTATCCGTTTGGTTACCATGAATAATAATACGTGGTGGATTTTTGCCGCCAAGATGAGCATAACGAAACTTAATTCTACGACCATTGACCATCGGTGGCTGATGATCAGCAACAGCATCTTCCAACACGCGAGTTAAGCGAGGTGTCGGTATTTGTGCCATAGCAGACTCATAAGCCTGTTTAACTGACTTAAATAATAAACCTACCCCACTACCATGCAAGGCAGAGATAAAATGAGTATTAGCAAAGTTTAAGAATGGGATGCGACGTTCAATATTGGTCGTTACCCAGTCACGTTCACCTTTTTCTAAGCCATCCCACTTATTAACCGCAATAACTAGAGCACGCCCACTTTGTAAAATGAGTCCGGCTAGATGGAGATCTTGTTCGACTATGCCATCGTGTGCATCTAACACCAATAAAACAACGTTGGCTTCTTCTAAGGCCTGCAATGTTTTTACGATACTGAATTTTTCTAACATTTCAGATACTTTAGAACGCCTACGTACTCCAGCCGTGTCGATCAGCGTATAACGAGTACCATCTTTTTCAAATGGGATATGAATACTATCTCGCGTAGTACCTGGCTCATCAAATGCCACAACACGTTCTTCACCCATGATACGATTGATTAATGTAGATTTTCCTACATTAGGCCGTCCTAAAACAGCCAGACGTATCCCCATTCTTGTTTCTTCATTTTCTTCTTCTTCGTCACTTTCTACTGCCAATACTGCTGGCAGGATATCAGTGATTGCCGCTATCAGATTAGCCGTACCACGGCCTTGTGAAGCTGAAATTACTTGTGGCTCACCCAATCCAAGAGCGTAAAAATCTGAAGAAACCAGCTCACGCTGTTCTCCTTCGGACTTATTTATTACTAAAATTAATGGCTTACCAATATTGCGTAAGGTCTGAGCAATACTTTGGTCATCAGATGTCATTCCTGCACGTCCGTCGACTAGAAATAATACTAAATCAGATTCTTGTATGGCCAGATCTGCTTGCTTACGCATTAAACCGGACATGCTGTCTGATTGTTCGGTCATACCACCGGTATCGATCAATATAAAGTCACAGCCGTCACTTTTAACCGTGCCATAAATTCTGTCACGAGTAAGGCCAGAGAAATCAGCAACCAAAGCATCTCGACTTTTTGTTAAACGGTTAAATAAAGTTGATTTACCAACATTAGGACGCCCTACTAAGGCGATAACTGACTTCATATTATTTGATCCGGAATGCGGTTAATGTACCATCGGCGGCCATAACATAGACCAAATCATTGCTCACTACTGGTTTGCTACGGATAGCAGAACTGGCAACTTTAACGCGCGCAGTAAAGCGACCATCTTGACGAGATATCCAGTGGATATAACCTTCAAAATCACCGACAATCACATTATCACCGACGACAGCTGGCGCCGTCAGTTTGCGCCTTAATAAGCGTGTTTGTCGCCAAAGAGAATCGCCCGATCCATCTTGTAAAGCCCAAACATTGCCTTCATCGTCACTAACATAAACGGCATCACCGACAGCTACATCTAATCCAGACCGTGAAGACATATCGTGAGTCCAAAGAAAAGTCCCATCATCGAGTGATAAAGCAACTACACGACCGTGATAAGCCACAACATAGACCGTATTGTTAACAATAACCGGATCAGCATCGATATCAACTAGGCGATCAAGTTCTGTTCTACCGCGAGGTACAGCAATACTCTTCTCCCACATGACCTTGCCATCGATAATCGACAAAGCAACCAATTTTCCATTGGCATAGCCGGCAATCACTTTATCGTCAGCTAATACTGGTGCACTAGCACCACGCAAACTTAATAAAGGAACCGCACGTTGGTAATTCCACAACACTTGACCATCTGTCTTAGATAGTCCGGTCATGCGTCCATCAGATGTACTAGCGACTACAACTCCCCGAGTTGCTTTTGGTGGTGCGAGCACCTCACTGCTTAACTTGACTTTCCAAAGTAAACTGCCGTTGAGCTCATCCAGAGCGAGGATTTGTCCATCTTTAGTACCCACTAGAATAAGGCCTTCACCGCCACCAACACCTGTCGCCACGGGGAGTTTAAGCTTTACCCGCCATTGCCGTTTACCCGTTTGGGCGTCGTAGCTATTCACTTCGCCTTGCGAATCAACAGCAATAACCTTATCTCCCTGTATCCAAGGGGCTAGGCTACTGTAGATATCTTCAGAGCCACCGGTATCCGTTGACCATGCAATTGTAGGTTCAAACTCATGGGGAAATTCTGCTAACTCGGTAGGTGGCACTTCGTAAACATCTTCTTTAAACCAGCCACTTACCGTGCCACATGCAGTTAGTGTCGTAATTAATGCAAACACACAGGTAATTCGAAACATTTTAACTATCATTGAGGTATCGCCACATCATCAAGTTTGAGTTGTATTATGCTCTGGCGTGGCTGACCTTGGCCTAAAGTCATCATCGCAGTTTGATATGCTGACCTTGCCTCGCTATCTTTGCCTTGCGCAACTAGAATATCGCCTTGTAGCTCAGAAAACAGAGATGCGAAGCTAACTGATGTAGGTTGCGTAACCAACGCTAATGCTAGATCAAACTTTGATTCTAATAATAATAATTTGCTAAGTCGTAACTGTGCTAATGCTTTATGCCCTGTTAAATCAGCATGGTCAATTACCCATTGCAGATAAGTTTTGGCAGTTTCACTATCATTAAGTTCAACTGATTTTTTAGCCATATCCAAAGCGGCAAAAACAGCATAAGGTGTTGATGAAAATTCGCCTAAAAGTAGCTGCGTTTTTTCGTCTGCTTCCACTTTTTTATCTTCAGTTAGTAAGGTCGCTAATTGTTGATAGGTTGACGATGCTTGTTCAGCCAAGGTTGTCTGGTAATTAAGCCAATAGCGACCAGAAAAGAGTAGTGTGGCACCAAATACGATTCCGATAATTACAGAGCGACCATTATCTCGCCACCACTGTTTTATTTCTTCGCCTTTTTCATCATCTGAAGCGTAAATATCCATCTATTCAATCCTCGGTTGCCGCTATGGCAAATTATTAATTTTATACAACCTATAATTATACGTTGATCTACGGTGAAAGTGGACAAGACATTTACGTGCACCAATATATTGCACGATATAAACTTTCGCACCATAATTGCTCACAAAGTGATCGTTACGTTAATGCGGTCATTGTTAAGTTATTGTATTCCTTGATTATGTCTATTTTGGTGCAATAATTGCTTTAGATGTGACCATTTTTCTCAATTGTAAAGGAAATCACAGTGCATAATGCTACTGATGTTCTGTTTATTTTACTCGGCGCTATAATGGTGCTTGCTATGCATGCTGGATTTGCTTTTTTAGAAGTCGGAACAGTCCGTAAAAAAAACCAAGTTAATGCTTTAGTAAAAATCATTATGGATTTTGCGATTTCAACGATTGCCTATTTTTTTATCGGTTATAGCATCGCTTATGGTGTAGATTTCTTTCAAGCCGCGCCAACTTTAGTAGACAGTAACGGTTACGAGTTAGTGAAATTCTTTTTCTTACTCACTTTTGCTGCGGCTATTCCTGCAATCGTCTCTGGCGGCATTGCCGAGCGAGCTAAGTTTAATCCACAGCTTATTGCAACCTTCATGTTAGCTGGTTTTATATATCCATTATTTGAGGGGATAAGCTGGAATAATATGTTTGGTATCCAAACTTGGCTGGAAAGTACTTATGGAGCTAGTTTTCATGATTTTGCGGGTTCAGTTGTCGTTCACGCTGTTGGCGGTTGGATAGCGTTAGCCGCAGTTTTACATTTAGGACCACGTCATGGTCGGTATGGTAAAAAAGGAGAGGTATACGCACATCCGCCCTCTAACATCCCTTTTCTAGCCTTAGGAGCATGGATACTAACTGTAGGCTGGTTTGGATTTAATGTAATGTCAGCCCAAGAAGTGGGCGGTATTAGTGGTCTCGTAGCGGTTAATTCCCTAATGGCTATGGTGGGTGGCACATTAGTCGCTTGCTTAGTCGGTCGAAATGATCCTGGTTTTGTACACAACGGTCCACTAGCTGGCTTAGTCGCCATTTGTGCGGGTTCAGACATTATGCATCCTCTTGGTGCGCTATTGACCGGTGGTATCGCAGGTGGTTTGTTTGTATATGCATTCACGTTGACCCAGAACAAGTGGAAAATAGATGATGTACTAGGTGTTTGGCCTTTACATGGTATCTGTGGTCTTTGGGGAGGCGTAGCTGCTGGAATATTTGGACAACTAGCCTTGGGCGGCCTAGGTGGTGTAAGCCTGACTTCACAACTAATCGGTACAGCCTTAGGCATCAGTATCGCATTCTTCGGTGGTTATCTTGTCTATGGAATACTTAAAAAGGTAATGGGTTTACGCTTGTCCCAAGAAGAAGAATATGATGGCGCAGATTTAAGCATACATAAGATTAGCTCTACTCCCGCTAACGATTAACTCAAAAGTTCGATTAAATACATGGACGTATTTAATCAAAAATCCCATTGGTTTATAGTATGAAGCTATTTGATGGAGAGAGAATTTCGATAAGAGATCTTATTTTAAAGATTTCAGTAACAACATTAGCGGATAATCCCGCCGTGTTGCGTGTTTAAAAAGGTACATAGAATGGCTAATTCAGGCTGCTTTTGACTTAGTTGTTCAAGTTTCAATTCAGCTTCTTCTATGCGTAATCCTGAGCGATAGACCAATTTATAAGCTTGTTTAATATTTTTTATTTGCTCATCGGAAAACTGTCGACGACGCAAACCTTCGACATTAACGCCAATTGGTTTTGCCATATGCCCAGAAACTAATACATAGGGTGGTATGTTACGCGAGATCACACTACCCATAGCGCTGAACGCATATGAGCCAATTTTATTAAACTGGCTGACTAGACTGAAGCCACCTAAGATAACAAAATCATCAATGCTAACGTGACCTGCTAATGATGTATTGTTAGCAATAATATTATCGTTACCTAAAATACAGTCATGAGCTATATGAACATATGCCATGATCCAATTATTGCTACCGATCTTAGTAGTGCCGCCGCCCTGCACTGTGCCGCGATTTATAGTCACACATTCGCGTATAAGGTTGTTATCACCAATTTCTAATAATGTGGCTTCACCAGCATATTTTTTATCTTGTGGATCTTCACCGATTGATGAAAATTGGTATATTTTATTACGTGTACCAATTTTTGTCGGTCCATTAATCACAACATGAGGGCCGATTTCACAATTAGCACCAATTTCAACGTTAGCACCAATAATTGAATAGGCACCGATACTTACGTTATCGGCAATGGTCGCTGAAGGGTCAATGATTGCTGTTTTGTGGATCATTTAGGCATTTCTTGATGAACACACATAATATCTGCAGTAACGACTGTTTCACCGTCAACGGACGCTTCAGCACTGAATTTCCAAAAATTACGTTTATTTTTAACTAATTTAACTTCTAATCTTAGCTGATCGCCAGGTTCGACAGGTTTTTTAAATCGTGCATTATCAATACCTGCAAGGTAGTAAAGTGCATTATCAGACTGTACATCATCAGCCGTTTTAAATGCTAATAATCCAGTCGCTTGAGCCAAGGCCTCAAGTATTAATACACCGGGCATAATTACTCTTTGAGGGAAGTGACCCGTAAATTGTGGCTCATTAAATGTAATATTCTTAATCGCGACTAAATGTTCGCCTGGCGTATATTCAATAACACGATCGACTAATAAAAATGGATACCGATGAGGTAACAACCGCTGTATTTCATGTATATCGATAGTGTTCAATGCTTTGATCCTTAACGTTTTGTTAATTAGATTAATCTTATGTCTATTTTTAGCTTAGCAGTAGTAAATACGTCAATCAGGGTAAATCTATATTAATTTTTTTTCTAATTCGTTAACCCGTGTGACTAATTTATCCATTTGTCGATAGCGTATTACATTTTTATGCCACTGTGCTGTAGGCTCAGCAGGGATACCTGAAGAATACACTCCAGAGCTATTAATTGACTTAGTAACCATGGTCATTCCTGTCAATATCACGCCATCAGCAATAGAAATATGGCCGCCAATACCGACACCCCCGCCAATTACACAATTACTGCCGATTGTAGTGCTACCTGCGATGCCCACACAGCCAGCTATCACAGTATGATCACCGATAATCGTATTGTGTCCAATTTGGATTTGATTATCTAATTTCACACCTTGGCCAATAATCGTATCCTCTATGGCACCACGATCTATTGTAGTATTCGCACCGATTTCGACATCATCACCGATTATAACACTGCCAATTTGAGGAACTTTGATCCATGTTCCTTTATCATTAGCAATACCAAAGCCATCTGCACCAATAACTACGCCAGGATGGATTATACAACGCGCACCAATTTGAACACCTTCACATAAGGTGATATTGGCCGTTAGCCTTGACCCTGTCCCGACTTTAACACCGGCTAAAATCACACAGTTAGGGCCGATTACGACGTTCGCGGCGATTTCAACACCTGATTCAATGACCACCTGAGCGGCTATCGAAGCACTCTCATGTATAACTGCGCCAGCACTTATTACTGCACTAGCTGCAATACCGGGATTATAGAATCTTACAGGATTTAATAATCGGGCGGCCTTGGCATAGGCCACGTAAGGATCATCAACGACTATCGCATTATTGGGCGCCAATGAAGCCGCTTCAGCTGATACAATAATTGCACCAGCTGAACTCGTCGCTAAAAACTTTTTATATTTTAAATTCGATAAAAAGCTAATTTGATCTTTAGAGGCATGCTTTAATGTAGCGAAGCTATCAACTTGAAATGATGCATCTCCAAGCACAACGCCATCAATATGTTTAGCTATTTCAGCTAGCGTCCAAGCCACTATATAACCTGTCTACTTTTGAGCTTTAAGTAATTCTAATACTTTGGCCGTCATGTCTACCTTATCACTGGCAAAAATTACACCTTGATAAACAACTAAGTCGTAAGATTCTTTTTTAGCTAGATCAACAATTGTTTGTGCGATTTTTTGTTCTAATTTTCGTAATTCTTCATTACGGCGAATAGATAAATCTTCACTATATTCGTCTTGCAAGCGTTTTAATTCACGTTGGTCAGACAAGATTTTACGTTCTTTGGATTTTTGTTCGTCTGCACCGAGGATCGCACCATCTTTAGCTAATTTATCTTGGTCGGCTCTAAGGCCTTTAAGCTTAGCTTCTAATGATTTACCACGCGCCGAAAACTCCTTTTCTAAGCGAGATAATGCCTGTGTTTTTTGAGGTGACTGGTCAAGGACCGCACCGGCATTGACAACACCTATTTTCAATTCTGCTGCATTCACTGATGTACCTACAAAAGCAAGTGCCAATAACAACCAACTTAACTTCATTTTTTTCACACTTTTCTCCATTGCAATTTAACTAAAATGTTGAGCCTAACGAGAACTGGAAGGATTCGGTAGTATCGCCTTGTTGCTCATTAAATGGTGCTGCCACACTGAATGACATCGCACCAAACGGTGATATCCAAATGGCAGAAAGACCTGCTGAATAACGTAATAAACTCGCATCAAAGTCTTCATTGACGTCATAGACATTACCAAAATCAGTAAATGCGCTCAAACGGAATGATTTTAATGTTTTTTTCATGAACGGTACAGGAAAGATAATTTCAGCACCACCAGTTACTAGCAAATTACCACCTAATGCTTGTCCATTCTCTTTAATACCTAATGTATTTGACTGGAAGCCTCGGACACTTCGCATACCACCGGCATAGAAATTTTGGAAGAATGGTAATACCTCGGTATCACCATAACCATCGGCATAACCAAGATTACCGCCTAAAGCCAGTGTCAAAGAATCACTGATGGGGTGATACCAATCGTTTTTATAACGTAATTTATAATATTGCAGTGAGCCAATAGGAACTGAGACTTCAGCAGATAAACTTTGGTTCATCCCAGTCGTTGGCAAGGTTGCATTATCACGGGTATCATTTGACCAACCTAACGTTAGAGTCCAAGTATTAAATTCACTGCCTTCCCGTGCCACAAAGTCACAATAAGAATTAATATTTGTTGCAACTGCTTTACAAGCACTTGCAGTTTGTACGACATCTGTTATTCCCGGTATTTTTAACGTTGTGTTTTCGTAACCTAATGCTAAGCGAATACGATTTGACTCTGAAATAGGGATGCCGAAATTAATATCCCCTCCCCATACATCGGTATTGTAACGAGCTAAATTAGCTTCTGTTGTATCTGTCTGTCTATAAAAGGCATTAAAGCCTTGGCTAATGCCATCAACTGTCGCAAACGGGTTGGTATAACCAAAGCTATAAACCGTATTGATGCTACTATTATTAAAACCAAAGTTAATATGTTTACCACTACCTAAAAAGTTCTTTTGGGTAACATTGGCATTAAATATCAAGCCATCTGACTGTGAAAAACCTATACCAGCAGACAAACTACCTGATGCCATCTCGGTTACATTATAATCGAGGTCGACTTGATCTGCAGTACCTGGAACGGGATTCGTTTCAACGTTTACATCTTCAAAATAACCAAGGCGTTGAATCCTGGCACGAGATTGATTGACATCTTTAGTTGAGATCCATGATGCTTCTTGCTGACGCATTTCGCGGCGTAGAACCACATCACGTGTTTTACTATTACCCGCAATATTAATTCTGCGGACATAAGCGCGACGACCGGGGTCTATAAAGAAGGTCAGTGAAACCTCTTTATTATCACGGTCGATTGATGGCACCGCATTAACATTCGCAAAGGCATAACCATCATCACCCAGACGGCCAGTTAAGGCTTCGGTAGTTTTGGTGATTGCTTTGCGTGAGAAAACAGCATCTTTTCTAATCGTTACTAATTCAAATAATTCTTTTTCAGGCGCGATCAAATCACCTGCAAGGCGCACTTCTTTTATTTTATAACGCTCGCCTTCCAAGATATTAATGGTGATAAACATGTGCTTTTTATCATCGGTAATAGTCACTTGCGTAGATTCTACAGTGAAATCTACATAGCCCCGATCTAAATAAAATGAGCGCAAGGTTTCCAGATCAGCTGACAATTTTTGACGTGAATATTGATTGTCACTAGTAAAAACAGACAACCAACTACCCGTCGTTGATTCAAAATCTGCGAGTAAATCTTTTTCATCATAGGCGGTGTTACCTACAATATTGATACTGCCGATAGTTGCAATTACGCCTTCCGCCATCGTAATACGAACGGCAACACGATTACGAGATAACGGTGTTACTTCAGATTCAATCGTAACGCCGTATTTGCCGCGGCTAAAATATTGGCGTTCTAGTTCGAGCTCTACACGCTCAAGCATTGCTTTTTCGTATACTTGACCTTCAGAAAAGCCAATTTGACTGAGTGATTTTAATAGTTCTTTACTATCAAGATCTTTATTACCAACAAACTCAATACTCGATATAGCCGGTCGCTCACTCACTTTAATGACTAATACGCCATCTTGTTGTTCCACTTCAACGTCATTGAAATATTTCGATTTAAATAGCGCACGAATAATGCTTTTTGCATCCTTATCTGTCATTTCGTCGCCAACTTTTACCGTTAAAAAGTTAAAGACAGTACCCGCCGAGATGCGCTGTAATCCCTCAACCCGAATATCTTTTATTGTAAAAGACTCTGCCAAAGCTATGTTGGTGAGTAACAGTAATGCAATTATCTGAAGTATTTTTGTCATTATTATTAAATTTTTACGGACGAAAAAACGCTAGTGTAACCGTAATTTGCTCCATTATCCAAACAGTCTTGATAAGTCATTGAAAAAGGCTAGAAACATTAGCATCAAAAGTAATACGATACCGACCTTTTGCCCTTGTAATTGGGCCTGTTCTGATAACGGTGAACCACGCAACCATTCCACAAAATACATCGCTAAATGACCGCCATCTAAGACAGGAATCGGCAACAAATTTAATATTCCTAAGCTAATGCTAATCATTGCTAAAAAGCTGATGAATGACATTACGCCTCGTTCTGCTGAAGCACCGGCATATTGCGCGATAGTAATTGGGCCACCGATATTTTTACTCGACACTGTTCCTAACAACATTCCGCCGAGACTTTTGACTGTCGAACTCGAAAACTGCCAAGTCTCAAGTACAGCTTGACCTAATGCCGATAAGGGTGAATATCGTAATTCTGCTTCTAAATCAGCAGGCATAGAGGTACGACTAACATCAACGCCCGCGCCAATTTTCCCTACATTATCTTCTGTTCGTTGCGGCGTTAAAATCACACTGATATTTTGCTCAGATCGTTTAATCTTAACTGTTAGGTCATTATCAGGGTTAGCTCTGATCAGTGTTACCCAACCTGACCAACTATCTATAAGCACACCATTTGCCGATATCAATTCGTCACCGACTTGTAAACCAGCACTATCAGCTGCTCCGCCATCTATAATAGAACCTAGAACGGGTTTTAAAGCGATGTTAATCGGGCTGATTCCTAACACCTGTATTAGTGACTCTGGTGCCGCAGGATCAAACTGCCACTTTGGTATGTCCATTGAACGTGAGAGTTCAATGCCACCAGTATTTACGATTAACTCAGCCATGCCACCACTTTCTGCGATGTGAGCCATGGCTTTATGCACGGCATACCATGTCGGTGTATCACGACCATCAACACGCAGAATTTCATCGCCTCCGATTAATTGCGCATAAGCAGCAGGGGATTCAGGTACTACTTCATCAATAATTGAACGTAGGCCAGGAATCCCGACAATAAAAATGATCCAGTAAGCTAAAACCGCAAACAACAAATTTGCAATAGGCCCGGCAGCTACAATGGCAACACGTGAGCGTAGAGGCTTGCGATTAAACGTTTTGTCTAGATCTTCAGCTGCGACATCACCTTCGCGCTCATCAAGCATCTTAACAAAGCCCCCTAAGGGAATAGCCGCTAAAATATATTCAGTGCCATCTTTACCTTGTTTTTGCCATAAGGGTTTGCCAAATCCTACCGAAAACTTAAGAACCTTTACGCCACAGCGTCGAGCAACCCAAAAATGACCAAATTCATGCACTACAACTAATATGGCTAGCGCTAAAATAAAAAATAACAGTGACTGCATATTATTGTGTCAACGCTATGGCTAGTTCGCGAGCTAAGGCATCATCAGCTAAGATTTGTTCTAATGTCTCACCATCATGAGCGGTTATTTTTGATAATACTTGGTCAATTATTTGTGGGATTTGCGTAAACTTGATCTGTCTTTGTAAAAAGGCTTCAACGGCCACTTCATTGGCAGCATTTAAGATTGCCGTGCTGGTACCACCCGCGTTTAAAGCTTGGTATGCCAACGCTAAACAAGGAAAGTGTTTATGATCAGCCACTGAAAAATCTAGTCGACCAACCGTCGCTAAATTTAAAGGTTCAACACCTGATTCAATTCTATTGGGCCATGCCAAAGCATTCGCAATGGGCGTTCTCATGTCAGGATTACCCATCTGAGCTAATACTGAACCATCAACATAATCAACCATAGAATGAATGATACTTTGGCGATGCAATAACACATCAATTTGTGATGCCGGCAAACCAAACAACCAATGTGCTTCTATGACCTCTAGGCCCTTGTTCATCATCGTTGCAGAGTCGACAGATATCTTTTGGCCCATCGACCAATTAGGGTGTGCGACGGCTTGTTCTGGGGTCACATGTTCGAGATCTGCTAAAGCATAATCCCTAAACGGACCGCCTGATGCGGTTAGAATGATTTTCCGAACGCCTTTGCCATCATAATGATATTGTTGCTTAGAACCGACAGGCAAACATTGCCAAATCGCATTATGTTCACTATCTACAGGCAATAAAGTCGCACCATTAGCTTCAACTTCGCGCATGAACAGACCACCGCTCATCACTAAGGCCTCTTTATTCGCCAACATAATATGTTTACCAGCACGCGCGGCGGCAAGCGTTGGTAACAAACCTGCGGCGCCTACAATTGCAGCAACAACATAATCTGTATGTTCACTCTCGGCGACGGTCGATAAGGCATCTAAACCTGACATAACCTGCGTCTTACTGCCGATAGATTTTAATTTTTCAGCTAACTGTAATGCAGCATGTTCATCCAACATTACGGCAATTTCAGGGTTAAAACATTGGCATTGTTCAAATAGTCTTTCTACTGACCGGTTCGCCGTAAGTGCATAAAGCCAATATTTATCAGGATGCTGAGACAAGACATCCAAGGTGCTAACGCCGATTGACCCTGTTGAGCCTAATATGGTGACAGCTTGCATTTAAAATGCTCCTAATAAAAACAAACCCGCGGTAAATACTGGCACTGCAGCGATTAAACTATCCATTCGGTCCAACATACCACCATGACCGGGTAATAAATTACCGCTATCTTTAATGTTATGACAGCGCTTAAATAAGCTCTCGAAAAGGTCACCTACTACAGAAATAAGCAATGCAGTCAGCGATAATAATAACCATTGAGACAAGCTTACCGATCCAGATATCCCTATTTTATAACCAATTAAAGTCCAAATACCGCCCAATACAATAGCACCGGCGACGCCTTCCCATGTTTTATTAGGGCTGATGGCCTTAGCTAATGGTGTTTTCCCCCATCTTTTACCAGCAAAATATCCACCGGTATCGGCAAGCCATACTAATATCATGACAAACAACAATTGCTGAGGACCTAGGTCGCCAGATTGGTGAAGTATCACAGCGCCATGGCCGAATAAGGCCAATACTATGGAGGCTAAAATTAAAGCATTAAATCGCGTCATTAACAGCGTTTGAATACACGCCGGCATGGCTCGGTGAGCATAACGCGTCACGATAAATAATATGACACCCCATACGATTATTGGCATCCACATTAATACTTCTCTAGACAATAACCATGCTAAACCGCTAATTATCCCCAATGACACTATCGCTAATATCATCTGCGGGCGACCTGAATAGCCAATGATGGCAAACCATTCTATCGCGGCCAATATAATAATGCCGGCGATCAACCACTGTAAGATTGATGTTGGTAAAAATAAAATGCTTAACATCACCACTGGGATCAAGATACCCGCGGTCCATAATCGCTGTTTAAGCATTATCGTTTTCTCGTAGTTGTTCGGAGGTTTTACCAAAACGTCGTTCACGCTGGCAAAAAGAGCTAATAGCTTTATCTAATTCAGTACCATTAAAATCCGGCCATAATGTGTCGGTAAAAAAGAATTCGGTATAAGCCATTTGCCATAATAAAAAGTTACTGACTCGTTGCTCGCCACCAGTACGAATAAACAAATCTGGTTCTGGAATTTCGGCTGTCGTTAGCCCGGCGGAAATGGTCTCTTCAGTAATATCTTCAGGTAATAATTCACCTGTTTTTACTTTTTCAGCTAGTTTCTGAACTGATTGTGTAATATCCCAACGCCCACCATAATTAGCGGCGATATTAATGGTTAAACCGGTGTTAGTTGAAGTTAACATCTCAGCTTGAGAAATTTGTTTTTGTAAGCTAGCGGAAAATTTGCTGACATCGCCAATAATTCGCAGGCGAATATTGTTTTTATGCAACTGTTTAACCTGTTGCTTTAATGACAGGGCAAACAACTCCATTAACAAGCTGACTTCTTTACTTGGACGACGCCAATTTTCACTGCTAAAGGCAAATAAGCTCAACACAGTAACATTACGTTTTATACAGTGTTTAACAATATTTTCAACAGATTTGACGCCAGCTCTATGCCCCATAAATCGAGGTCGAAGGCGTTTTTTTGCCCAACGACCATTGCCATCCATAATGATAGCAATGTGTTGTGGGACTATGTGAGTTTCCTCGGTCATGGGTATTTAAATGACGGTAAGTTATCCGTCGTTATACTTCCATCAAGTCGACTTCTTTTTCAGCCAATACGGCGTCAATTTGTTTGATTGTTGTATCAGTCAATTTTTGAATGAGCTCTACTGCGCCACGTTCTTGATCTTCTGAAATTTCTTTTTCTTTTAACAATTCTTTTAATGTACTGTTGGCATCGCGACGGATATTACGAATCGCAACACGCGCACCTTCGGCCTCATTTTTTGCAATTTTAACCATGTCTTTGCGACGTTCTTCAGTTAAAGGTGGAATTGGAATGCGTATTGTCATACCAGCACTATTAGGATTAACGCCTAAGTCTGAAGTCATGATGGCTTTTTCAACCACTGACAGCATGTTTTTTTCCCACGGTGTAACCGTTAAAGTGCGAGAATCTTCAATCCCCACATTCGCGACTTGGCTTAGTGCGACATCTGATCCGTAATACGGCACCACGATCTGATCTAATAGACTAGTGTGGGCGCGACCGGCACGAATTTTAGCCATGGCAGTTGTGAGTGCGGCGACACTTTTCTGCATTCTATCAGCAGCATCTTTTTTAATATCTTCAATCATGTGTTTTTTATCCTACTTAGCTATTAACTTGACTAGCTTGAACTCTATGTTTTTTAAACCAGAAAATCTATCTGACCCAATAAACTATCTAACCAGAGTACCAATATTTTCACCATAAATCAGTTTGGTCAAGTTACCTTTCTTATGCACATCAAAGACACGTAAGGGCATCTTCTGCTCTTGACACATCACTACTGCAGTCATATCCATTACGGCTAAACGCTTAGTGATAACTTCGTCATAACTCAGCTCATCATAACGAACTGCATTGGGGTCTTTTTTAGGATCGGCAGAATAAACACCATCCACTTGTGTAGCCTTAATTAGCAAGTCAGCGCCAATTTCAACTGCACGAAGGCTGGCTGCAGAATCGGTTGTAAAAAATGGATTCCCTGTACCTGCCGCAAAAATAACAATACGCCCTTTTTCTAAATGGCGAACGGCACGACGACGTAAATAATCTTCACATACTTCATTTATTCGTATTGCTGACATGACACGGCAAAACGAACCTTTTTGCTCTAAGGCATCTTGTAGTGCTAATGCATTCATAACAGTGGCTAACATGCCCATATGATCGCCACTCACACGATCCATACCACTAGCAGCTAAACCAGCTCCACGAAATATATTACCACCACCAATGACAATCCCGAGCTCAACACCTTGTGCGCTGAGCTCGGCGATTTCTGTCGCGAAACTGGCAATAACCTCCGGCTGGATGCCGTAGTCTGCATCCCCCATTAACGCCTCACCACTTAATTTAAGTAGAACACGTTTGTAAGCCGGTTTATTACCTGTTTCTGTCATTTTTTAGTTACCTTTCACTTGCGCCATTACTTCTTCAGCAAAGTTATCTACCGCTTTCTCGATACCTTCACCGACTTCAAAAAATTCAAATGCTTCAACTGTTGCATTTGCTTTTTTAACAAGTTGCTCAACGGTTACATCAGGATCTTTAACAAAAGGCTGACCCATTAAGCTAATTTCATTAACGAATTTGCTCATGCGGCCTTCAACCATTTTTTCAACAATTGCATCTGGCTTGCCACTTTCTTTTGCTTGTGTCGCAACGATATCACGTTCTTTTTCAAGCAAGTCTGCAGATAAATCAGCAGCTGAAATAGCTTGAGGACGGTTAGCCGCAACATGCATCGCTAAATCTTTAGCTAGTGCCACGTCATTACCGGTCATTTTAACCATCGTACCGATACGGTCACCATGGCGATATGAACCAATAATACCGTCGTCAGTTGCCATTAAAGCAAAACGACGTACTTTGATGTTTTCACCAATTTTAGCAACCAATGCTTGACGAACAACTTCAACTGTTTCGCCAGCATCATTTACTGGTAGCGCCATTAACGCTTCAAGATCGGCAGGTTGAGCAGCCAACACTTTTTTAGAAACATTGCTGACAAAAGCGATAAAATCTTCTGCTTTAGCAACAAAATCAGTTTCAGAGTTAATCTCTAACATGACAGCTTGTTTACCATCAGCACTGATTTCAATTGCAACTACACCTTCAGCGGCAATACGATCAGATTTTTTATCTGCTTTAGCTAAACCAGATTTACGCATTTCATCAATTGCAACTTCGATATCACCGTTAGTTGCTACCAACGCTTTTTTACATTCCATCATGCCTGAGCCAGTACGCTCACGCAGTTCTTTTACTAATGCAGCAGTAATTGCCATTTATTTAGCCCTTTATATCTTTGAACTATGTTTAGCCAGAAAAATCTAGCCGTACATACAATACAGGCCCACTAAACTAGTGAGCCTGCATACTTGATTTAACTAGATGATATTACTCAGCCGCCGCGTCAGTACTTTCAGCAGCAACAACGTCAGCCATCTCTTCAGCACCATTTGCCACAGCTGCACGACTGTCTAAAATCGCTTCTGCCATGCTTGATGTATAAAGTTTGATAGCGCGCATAGAATCATCATTACCAGGAATTACATAGTCAACGCCATCAGGATTGCTATTAGAATCAACGATAGCAATAACAGGAATACCTAACTTGTTAGCTTCTTGAATAGCAATACGTTCATGGTCAACATCGATAACGAATAATGCATCAGGTAAACCACCCATTTTACGGATACCACCGATGCTTTTTTCTAATTTTTCTTGTTCACGTGTCAAGTTTAAAACTTCTTTCTTTTTCAAGCCTTCTAATTTTCCAGACTCGATCATTTCTTGAATAGTGTCTAAACGTTTGATTGATTTACGCACTGTTTGGTAGTTAGTTAACATACCACCTAACCAACGGCGATTTACATACGGCATACCTGCACGTTCTGCATCTTCACGGATAGGATCTTGAGCTGCACGTTTTGTACCTACAAATAGGATACGACCTTTTTTAGAAGCCAATTTACCAACGAAGTTCAACGCATCATTGAACATCGGTAAGCTGTGCTCAAGATTCATGATATGGATATTATTACGTTTACCAAAAATATACGGGCCCATTTTTGGGTTCCAGTAGCGAGTTTGGTGACCGAAATGGACGCCTGCCTCAAGCATTTGGCGCATTGTTGTTTTTGCCATGTTAATTAAAACCTTTATATTGAAAGTGGGGTTAAACCTCCACACACCCCAAGTATCGACTAACTCACTAAGCTGTTAGCACCCCGAGACTTGTGCCGGTGCATGTGTGATTTGTGCCTTATATTAGGCGCGCATATTATTCCACAAATCACGTATAAAAACAAAGTAAAATCAATCTGTTTATCGCTATTAACTCGACAAGATCGGCCTTTTCAATTAATTGCATTTACACTCGACAAGGAAGCTCCCTGATAATGACGGTACATATAGCTAGCATAAGACACCTGTATATCTAGCAAAAAGTTAAGCTCTCACCATCAATTTACTGGTCGTTTCACTGATTTTCCGGCACACTAGCACTTACATCAAAATATTATTCAGTCTAACCTCTAAGGAAACTATTCAATCATGGCCGTTAGTATCAAAACAACAGCAGAAATCGAAAAAATGCGCGTCGCTGGTCGTCTAGCTGCTGACGTATTAACTATGATTGAACCCTATGTAGTAGCTGGTATTACCACCGACGAATTAGACAAAATTTGTCATGATTATATTGTTGATGTTCAACAAGCGATCCCTGCCCCTTTAAACTATCACGGCTTTCCAAAATCGATTTGTACCTCGGTCAATCATGTTATTTGTCATGGTATTCCTGGCGACAAAAAACTTAAAGATGGCGACATTATCAATATTGATATCACCGTTATAAAAGAAGGCTACCATGGCGATACCAGTAAGATGTTTCATGTCGGTAAAACATCTATCCTTGCTGAACGTTTATGCACAAATGCTCGCGAAGCAATGCTGATTGGCATTGCCATGGTAAAACCAGGCATTCAACTAGGTGATATCGGTCACGCTATCCAAATACATGCTGAGGCACAAAATTTTTCTATCGTGCAAGAATATTGTGGCCATGGTATTGGACTCGGTTTCCATGAAGAACCACAGGTATTACATTATGGAACGCCTGGAACTGGCTTAGTGTTAGAAGAAGGTATGACATTTACTATTGAACCTATGGTGAATGCCGGCAAACGACATATCAAACAACTACCTGATAATTGGACAGTCGTAACCAAAGATCGATCTTTATCAGCACAATGGGAACATACCATTTTAGTGACGGAAACAGGTCATGAAATACTAACCTTACGCAAGGATGAAGTGATTTAACTTATGACTAGCTCATTGTTGTCACTTTGGCAGATAAGCAATAATCAAAAACCTAATTCTGATACGCTCAATATTGGTTTTTATCGTAGCGCACTCAAGGAAGGTCAAGCTTATTTAAAACAGCAGTTTGAAGCTCAAGTCGATGTCATCATGCTGGTTCATCAACGTGCTATTTTTATTGATCAAGTATTACAAGACTTATGGCAACATCATATACCTGCAGATGCGCCGATCAGTCTGATCGCTGTTGGCGGTTACGGCCGAGGCGAACTTCACCCTTATTCAGATATTGATTTATTAGTGTTACTTGATGAATCTGTTTCTGAACAACCGCCTGCTGAGCTCTCCACATTTCTAACTCAACTCTGGGATATAGGCCTCGAAATTGGTCATAGTGTCCGTACAATTCAAGAATGCCGCCAACAAGCAGAAGATGACATCACCATTGCTACAAACCTGCTTGAAACACGGTTATTATGTGGCGAAAAAGCCTTATATTCTGCATTACAGCAATTAACAATAAACCATAAAACGTGGGATACACGGCGCTTTTATCAACAAAAGAAACAGGAACAATTAGAGCGACACCTCAAATACAATGACTCTTTCAATAACCTAGAACCGAATATTAAAGAATCTCCAGGTGGCTTACGTGATTTACAGGTTATCAGCTGGGTCGCTCAACAACATTTCGACGTAAAAGATCTAAAGGGTCTCAAACAAAAAGATTTTCTCGCGACTAGTGAATATGAACGATTAGATAAAGCTCGCCGCTTTTTGTGGCGCGTTCGTTTTTCACTTCATCTTGTCGCTAATCGCAAACAAGAAAAGTTAATGATCGATCATCAACGCGAAGTCGCCAAGCAACTTGGTTATCAAGAAACGGATAGCCGACTTGCTGTTGAACACTTTATGAAAGATTACTACCGTTGCGCTCGCTCAGTTAGTCAAATGAATGAGCTGTTGTTACAACTTTTTGAAGAAAATATCATTCTTGCTGATGAAACACCTCAAATTGAACCTATCAATAGACGATTCCAAATCCACAATGGTTATCTTGAAACGATCAATTCAGGGATATTTGCTTTTTATCCTTACGCCATGCTGGAAGTATTTTTAATATTACAACAGCAACCAGAGATCAAAGGTATTCGTGCCGATACCATTCGCCAGCTTCATGCTCATCGACACCTTATTGATAAACGCTTTCGAGCTGATATCAAAAACCGTAGTCTGTTCATGGAAATTATTCGCCAGCCTAAAGGCGTTACCCATGAGTTTCGTCGTATGAATAGATTGGGGGTTCTAGGTGCTTACCTGCCAGCATTTGGCCAAATTGTTGGCCAGATGCAGCATGACCTATTTCACATATACACGGTCGATGAACATACTTTATTCCTAGTCAGAAACTTACGGCGCTTTTCATGCCAAGAATACCAGTCAGAATTTCCACTTTGCTCTGAAATTTATGAACAACTACCAAATCCAGAATTATTATTTATTGCTGGTCTGTTTCACGATATCGCCAAAGGCCGTGGTGGCGATCATAGTAAGCTAGGTGTAGTTGATGCCGCCGCGTTTTGTATGCAACACAGTCTGAGTGATATTGATACCGACATAGTTACATTTTTGGTTCGCCAACACCTCACCATGTCAGCAACGGCGCAGAAATTTGATATTCATGACCCCGAAGTCATTAAGACATTTGGGGAGATGGTGAACACCGTCGAACGCCTTAATTATCTCTACCTATTAACCGTTGCCGATATTCGCGCCACCAATAATACTCTATGGAATAGCTGGCGTGATTCCTTGTTAAAACAGCTGTATCACACCACCAAACAATGGCTGATTCATAATGACGAAGTCGCAAAAAATACAGCAGAAAAAAGTCAGCATCAACAAGTTGCAGCCTTAAAATCACTTATTGAACTATCATTTTCAGAACAGCAAATAATCGACTTATGGCAACATTATGACTCTGATTATTTTTTACGTCACACTGTCGATGAGATCTGCTGGCAATCAGCGTGTCGCATACAAAATCCTACTGCGACTACACTCGTCAGCAGTAGAAAGCACGATCAAGAAAATATGCTTGAGATATTTATCTCCACCCAAGATAAACCTCGAATTTTTGCTGCAACGACCGCTTGTTTAGAACAATTACAGCTGGATATTCTTGATGCTAAAATTAGTATTACATCGGATGGTTATGCACTCAATACCTATATCGTTAACGGCTTAAATCAACACCAAACAGACATTACCCATGCATTAGAAAAACAACTCAATAACTTAGCCGACATCAAAAGTGCTAGCTCAGTTATTACCCCTAGAAAGATGAAATTGTTCGAAACAACACCCAGCATTCAATTTCAAACTAATGAACAACAGAACCACACGGTAATGGAACTGAAAACACATGATAGACCAGGTCTCCTGTCGTCTGTTGCCCAAGTTTTTTTACAACAAGATATCCAACTTAGCAATGCTAAACTCATCACATTAGGCGACCAAGTTGAAGATGTATTTTTTATCTCAACGCTTATTGGCCAGCCATTAAATACGGTTGAACAAAATAACTTGCAACAGAAATTGACGATTGATTTATCTAATTAACCTGAACAGGGGTTAAGGGATAACATAGTACAAACTTAAAAGATCGTCATTCTGGAGTGTCAACACTATTTCGTACCTAGACACATTTCTATTTGAGCCACCTCATCCAGTCTGATCTGTTCAAACTGATTGGGTGATAAATAACCGTTCGTACTATGTGGACGGTCATGATTATAGTGACCTATAAATTCGCTAATGATCCAATGCATATTATCTGCCTCAACTTGTTTTTCAAGTTGGTAGACGACTTCTGTTTTTAGCGTTTTGAAAAAGCTCTCAATGACGGCATTGTCCCAACAATTTCCACGTCGGCTCATACTCTGCTGTATATGCCAGCTCGCTAACAATATTCGATAATGAGTGCTGATAAACTGGCTGCCTTGATCGGTATGCACCATCAGTCCTTTGGGTGGCTTTCGACTCCATAGACCTCGCTTAAGTGCTGTTTCTACCAGTTCTGAACGCATATGCGTATCAAGTGACCACCCAATGACCTTGCGTGAATACAGGTCAATATAAGCGGCTAAGTATAACTTGCCGTTTACTGTCTTTATTTCAGTAATATCGCCAACCCAAACTTGGTTCGGGTAGCTGACCGTAAAGCGCCTCTGTAACGCATTGTGTTTTATTTTAGGATCGTTAGCTGGCGCAGTAGTCACTTTCTTAAATTTCTTTTTAGTTTTAACCGTCAATTCTAATGTGCTCATGATTTTGCCTATTTTACGACGACTAAAAACAACCTTTTTTAGATGTTCTAAGTACCCTTTAATGCCGCGTGTTCCTGCATTTTCTTTGAGTGTATAAAAGGCATCTTCGACGTGTTTGTAATCGACGTGACGCTGTTGCTCTTTAGTCTTTTTATCACTGACCGTCCAACTAAAATAACTGCTCTTTTTAATATTAAGGACGCGACACATTATGTTTAAATCAAAATCTTCGAGGTAATTACTCATCCACGCGTATTTCATTTCTCGAGGCTGGCGAAATACGCTGTGGCTTTTTTTAATATATCACGCTCCATTTGTGCCTTTTTAAGCTCAGCTTTAAGGCGTTGAATTTCTTGCTCGGGCGTTTCATT
>JAGXHJ010000035.1 GCA_024636315.1 Methylophaga sp. | reverse complement strand
TGTCAGGAATAATACTTATTTTTCTACAGCAAAGGAATTTCGAGAGGCGATTGATAATTTCTTCATCAATACACTTCCAAGCCTGGCTAAAACGTTAGATGACAGAATTAATGATAATTTTCAGGTGCTAATTCCTGCAACTTGAAGTGGGATGGGTATATATGCCGGCAACAAACTGGCAGCACCGACGATGTAGAAGGTCATCTACCTTATCCGAATCTGAACCTATAAGCGCATGTATTGTTTGTGAACCGCCAGAATCAGATAATTGATACTCCCATAGGCGTGTATTTTTTGCACCGGAACGATGTTTCTGCAACTTGTTATCTGATTGTATACTTTATTTTATGACCGTTCGTGATTTCCAAAACATTAGCCTGATAAAACGCTACGATTAGATTAAATTCAGGTAAAGGTTGTAGACATAACTCTAACCTTTTCCACTGCTTTTTTTGAAAAAAATTAACGATTTTGTTGATAAGTGCCTTGCCTATATTTTGGGGACGGTAATTAGATATGACATGAAATTCTTGAATAATACCAAAAGTGCCATCCGTATATTAAGGAGTGACTTTCACATAAAGCACCAAAGCCAATTATCTCATTTTCATCAAAGACTACGATGACACCATAAAGACCGTTAGCTACATAACTTTGACGTAGACTACAGCGATTGGCTCATCAACATCAAAATGTTTTATTCCAGTACGTTCAATAATTTCATTAGTAAGACATACTGCTAGTTTTGCTACTTCCCAGCTTAAGAGTTATCGATAATCTTATATTTGATGCCATGCTTAATTCCTATGACAGCATTGTTAGGTAATTTCACTTTATTTCAATTCCTGCCATACGAGCAAAAGCAACAAAATCAAGGACTGTGTTGTGATCGTGGACAATCCGCCACTCGCCTTCAACGTGTTTCGCATTAGAAGTCTAATGATTGCATAAAAAAACGAGGTACTAACGTCGTCTTTAACACCAGCTTGCTTCATCTGCTGGGTTTTTTAACAGCTCTTCTAAATTAGCAAGAAGTACACGGTAACCTACGTTACCGTACAAGGTTTGGCGGCCGTCATTAATAACATAGGAGGGACTACCTTTTATGCCTTGTTGATTAGATTTCCGGTAATCATTCATTAATGCGGATATAGCAGAACCATCCTGAATGCTGGTATTAATTATATTTAGGTTGAGGCCATTAGATTTAATTAAATCAAAGAGAATCTCAAGGTTACCAATATCCAGTGCATCTTTAAAAAATGCTATTCGAAACTTAAGCGCCATATTGATACTTGTGCTTTTATCATAAGTTAATTCAACAGCCTTTAGCACTAAATGAGCATTGGCAGAAGTTCTAGGTCTAACCTCGGCCCATATTTTAGGGTTTATGTGAGCGTGTTCAAAGCCCGATGCAGATTTCTGTACATGCTCTGCAAAACCCACGTATCCATTCTTTTGTTTCCATTGTGACTCTATTTTTGTTGCTACATCACCGAATACATCGACATAGTAATATTGAAGTTCAATTTTATTTTCTAATTTTTGATTTAGCTCATCAATACGCCGTTGTGCAATCCAAGCCCAAACACAAAGGATGTCAGTGTAATAATCTATGATCAGAGGTTTATTCATAAGGACCTTTATCGGTTTAATTAACGGGCGCCGTTAGTCGTCCCGCTTGAATGATGAGTTAGGCTACAACATGCGATCACATTGATGAAGACCAATTGTATTACCTTCCGTATCACACACTAGCGCAATAAAACCATGCTCACCAATGGAGAATTTCTCTTTAACAATGCTACCACCATTTTTGGCAACGCGGGAAGATTCCACCGCACAGTCGTCGCTGCCTAAATACACCAGTGTGCCACCACCGCCAGAGGAGCAACCATTCATTTTGACCAACATACCGCAAGCACCATAAGAGGTGAGGCTGGTTTCTTTGTCTGAGGGAAAGGCCCACATTTCCATACTGCCGAACTTAGATGTACGGGCAGGCATTTTTTCCAGCTTAACTGCAAGTACGTTTTCATAGAATGTTTTGGCACGTTCCATGTTTTGTACGTAAATTTCAAACCAAACGATGGAATTACCTCTCATGATATTTCTCCTCTTCTGGGTAAATTCTGATGAAGTCTAACAAGTTACATAAGGGGCGCGAACTATGAGCGAACAACTAATGTTCTTTCAATAAGTTAATCATAAATAGCTTCTAGAATATAATTCTTAGCAAGTAGATAATCAAGGTAAAACAGGCTGGTTTTGGAAGGATTTTATCCTTTCGCTGATCGACATGGACGCAGGACGGCTGGTGAATTATTAACCGTCACGTACTCCTCAGCAAAAAGGGCGACTTGGATGTCCCGTTTTTGTATCCTGGGGATCGTGACTCGCTTGATTTTTTTAATGGAACTCAACATCCTAATACCTTAGGAAAGCAGGAAATTGAGTCTTTTAGAGCGTTTGAATGTTAATAATCAGTGAAGTGAACAGCTATTTCATTGATAATGGAGCCAAATACCCTGTGAAAATGAGACTATGGTTATATGAAATACACTGATTTACGTGATTTTATTGCGTATCTGGAACAAAACGGCGAGTTAAAACGTATCAGCGTGGAAGTGGATCCTGTACTTGAAATGACGGAGATCTGTGACCGTGTATTGCGTGCTGGTGGCCCAGCATTATTATTTGAAAATCCGAAAGGCAGTGATATTCCCGTTCTAGCTAATCTTTTTGGCACACCGCATCGTGTGGCATTAGGTATGGGCGAAGATTCGGTTGAGGCCTTGCGTGGCGTGGGCGAATTATTAGCCTTTTTGAAAGAGCCAGAGCCACCAAAAGGCATGAAAGACGCTTGGGATAAACTGCCTATTTTTAAACAAGTACTCAATATGGCGCCGAAAGTGGTGACGTATGCAGCCTGTCAGCAAGAGATTTTCGAAGGTGATGCGGTTGATTTAAGTAAATATCCGATTCAACTTTGTTGGCCAGAAGATGCTGCGCCGTTAATCACATGGGGCTTAGTTGTTACTAAAGGGCCACATAAACCACGACAAAACATGGGCATTTATCGTCAGCAAGTCATCGCTAAAAATCGGGTGATTATGCGGTGGTTATCACATCGTGGTGGCGCTTTAGATTTTAAGGAATGGCAGAAAGAGCATCCTGGTAAGCCATTCCCTATTAGTGTGGTGTTAGGTTGCGATCCCGCGACTATTTTAGCTGCTGTTACGCCCATTCCTGATACCTTATCTGAATATGCGTTTGCAGGTTTATTACGTGGTTCAAAAACAGAATTAGTAAAATGTATTGGCAGTGATTTGCAAGTGCCGGCATCAGCCGAAATTATATTGGAAGGGTTTATTTATCCCGATGATATGGCGGATGAAGGACCCTATGGTGATCACACTGGCTATTATAATGAGGTGGACCAGTTCCCAGTATTTACGGTTGAACGTATTACCCAACGTAAAAATCCAATTTATCACAGTACCTATACGGGTCGTCCACCTGATGAGCCTGCTATTTTAGGTGTGGCATTAAATGAAGTATTTGTGCCTATCTTGAAAAAACAATTTCCTGAGATTGTTGATTTCTATTTACCACCCGAAGGTTGCTCTTACCGTATGGCGGTGGTCAGTATGAAAAAACAATATCCTGGTCATGCCAAACGGGTGATGATGGGAATTTGGTCATTTTTACGCCAATTTATGTACACCAAGTTTGTTATTGTCGTTGATGATGATGTAAATGTACATGACTGGAATGATGTGATTTGGGCGATTACTACTAGAATGGATCCAGCTCGTGATACGACATTGATAGAAAATACACCGATTGATTATCTTGATTTTGCGTCGCCTGTATCTGGACTAGGCTCTAAAATGGGGATGGATGCCACTAATAAACTACCGGGCGAAACAGATCGTGAATGGGGTCGACCTATTGAACGTGATCCTGCTATTGTAGGTCGTATCGATGAGATTTGGAGTTCGTTAGATCTCGATTAAATAAATGTTCACTAAACGATAACTATTGAGGATATAAAATAATGAGAATGTTACACACCATGTTACGTGTTGGAAATTTAGAACGTTCCATAAAATTTTATACTGAAGTGCTGGGAATGACCGAATTACGGAGAGCTGAGTACCCAGATGGTAAGTTCACCTTGGTCTTTATCGGTTATGGCGATGAAACCTCTAATACGGTGTTGGAGCTTACTTATAATTGGGACACAGAAAGTTATGATTTAGGTAATGGCTACGGTCATATTGCTATTGGCGTAGCAGATGCTGCGGCAGCGTGTGCAAAAATTAAAAACCTAGGTGGTAAAGTTGTTCGAGAAGCAGGACCAATGATGCATGGTACCGAGATCATTGCCTTTGTTGAAGATCCAGACGGCTATAAAATAGAATTAATTGAACGAGATTAATCACCAGTAATGTACTGCCACTGAATACGAGCGAGTCGTATTCAGTCGGCTGTACGCTTTATAACGTTATGCTGTTTTTGTTTTAAATCGACTTAAAATACTGACCATTGCTAATAGCGTGGCTCCTATTAAGACCCCGGCAAAGCCATATATTAAGAACGGCAGTGTCGTTGACAAGATATCCCCAAGCATTGGCAGGGTTAATACCCACTCATCCACATAATGCAGTACGTGATGGGTATATGGAATGCCATGCAATATAATGCTCCCGCCCACTAGGAACATAGCGGCGGTGCCGACCACGGATAATGTTTTCATTAATACGGGGGCGAACCATAAGATGGCATTGCCTAACCCGCGTTTAAAATCACCCCAGCTATTTTTTGATGTCGCTTTTATCAATGCCAAGCCACCATCATCCAGTTTAACAATACCAGCAACCAAGCCATAAACAGCCGTGGTCATGATGATTGCGATGATAGAAACGACCGTAATTTGGGATACGAAGGCTTCATCTTTAACTATGCCTAGTGTAATCACAATAATCTCGGCAGACAGCACAAAATCAGTACGAATGGCCCCTTTAATTTTTTCTTTTTCCAAGGCGATTAGATCTAGGTCGGGCTTAATGAGTGCTTCAACCATTTTCTCATGCTCAATCGTATCCGCTGCTTTATGGTTAAAAAATGTATGGGCTAGTTTTTCAAAACCTTCAAAACATAAGTAGCCACCACCGATCATTAATAACGGGGTTATCAACCAAGGAATAATGGCACTGATTGCTAATGCCAAGGGTACAAGGATGAGTTTGTTTTTATATGACCCTTTGGCTACCGCCCATACAACAGGCAACTCACGTGCGGCTTTAACACCGGAAACCTGTTCAGCATTCAAAGCGAGATCATCACCCAAGACACTTGCCGTTTTTTTGGCAGCCACTTTAGTCATTAGGGCGACATCATCAAGTATCGTTGCAATATCATCAATTAATGCTAAAAGGCTACTAACAGCCATAGTGAGAATCCTTATTAATAGTCTATGTACGTCATGTGCCAATATTAAAATATCACAAGAGCATTCGTGTTATATACCGTTGCCTTAGCATGGTGAGAAACAATATAAATGATTGATATTAAGTTGTTTATTAATATTTTTAATGAGTGGGCACGTTTTATGCTAACCCATATTGTAAGTTATATGGGGTGTCAAAATGAAGTCATTTATTGGTCTGACTTTGATATCTATAATTATTGCAATATAAATGGAGATACTTATGAACACTGTTGCTCAAAGAAAGGAATACTATAATGATGCGGAACTTCATACGCAGCTGAAAACGCATTATGATGCTAAATATAAAATTGGTTGGTTTTTGATGGATGCTGCACCGAGACCCTGTTTTACGCCTACATTATTGCATGAAATCTCATCATATTTTAAAGATGTTAAGGCTGAAATGAAGGCGAGCAATAATGAAAAGTATGATTTTATTGTCTTGGGCTCAAATGTACAGAATGTATTTAATTTAGGAGGCGATTTAGATTTATTTGCCGCCAAAATTTTACAAGGTGATCGTGACGTATTACTCAAATATGCCATGGCTTGCATTGATGTACTCTACGCAAATATGACGCACTTAAATGTTGAGGCGATGACTGTTGCTGTGGTTAAAGGTGATGCCTTAGGAGGCGGTTTTGAAGCGGCATTATCTAGTAATCTTTTGATTGCAGAACGAGGCGTGAAGATGGGCTTGCCGGAAGTGTTATTTAATCTATTCCCTGGCATGGGTGCCTTTTCATTACTCTCTCGTAAGGTTGGCACTGCCATGGCAGAAAAAATGATTTTTTCAGGTGAACTGTATCTTGCTGAAGAATTATTTGAAATGGGTGTAGTCGATATCTTGGCAGAAAAAGGTGAGGCCGAATTAGAGCTTTATAAACACATTAAAGCTGTTAACAAAAGGGCGAATAGTCATAAAGCAATGCAAAAAGTGAAAGACATCTGTAACACGATTAGCTATCAAGAGCTGGTAGATATAACCAATGTGTGGGTGGATGCGGCGCTCAACCTAGATGATAAGGATTTAAGGATGATGACTCGATTGGTAACCAGACAAACTGTCAACTCGTTGAGTTAAGCGAGCATCGGTTATTTACTTTTTTGCGCTTTGTTGACTGTCATTTATCAGCGTTGCTTCCAAGGCTGATATTGTGTTGGCGAATGTGGTTTCAATTTGACTATACAGTGATGAGGTACGAGGAGTTGCCATTTCATAAGGCTTAATTTCTTCTGCTTCAAGGCATAAAGAGACTAGCTTTGAAGCACCCAGTTCTGTGGCGGAACCTTTTAATGCATGCAAACTTTCACGATAGCCTAAAAAGTCATCTTCTGCAGTTTTCTTTAGGAGTGAAAGATGCTTTTTGCCATCAGTTTTAAAACCATTGATGAGTTGTTGAATAAAACTGTCACCACCCAACAATGCGAGTTCACTGATAACCGCTTCATCGAATAAAGATGACGTTTGACTAGTGCTCTCTTGCCTATTTGTGTTGAAGGTTGATTTTTGAGCACTAGTACCGATGGGCGTTAATTGTGCAATTTGTTCTAGTAATGCTTGTGCATTAATTGGCTTGGTCAAAAATGCATTGGCACCGGCATTGAGCGCTTTTTCTTTGGCTTCCGGCGTTGCATCTGCAGTAAGCATAATGATTGGAATCGTATTTGCAGTGTCCATATATTGCAGGGCTTGCATTACTTCAAACCCAGATAATTCAGGCATGTTCATATCTAAAATGAGCATATCAATATTGTCGATATTTTCTGCCAGAATATCGAGTGCTTGTTCACCTGAATCAGCAATAAGCGTTTGATGCCCAGCATGAGTCAATAGGCCATCTAGCACTTGTTGATTAACACGGTTGTCATCTGCAATTAGAATTTTAAGTGCTTTAGCATTATTTTGTTTTGAAAAATATTCGGCTAAAGTGACAACTTTATCATCATCTATATTGACACTTTGAGCTGCATGGATTGCATTAAATAATAAACGGGTTTCTTTAAGGTCGTGAATGGAGGAGATGTAATATTCGCGAATTCGTGAGTTGTATACCGATAAGCCTGCTGAATTGACCAACACTAATGAGAGGTGGCGGAGGCTGGATTCAGCCTTAATCATTTGGGCATATTGCACCGGGTCGATATCAAACATACAAGACTGATCGATCAACATGATTTTATATTCATTATCATCTGCAACGGCTTGCATCAATAATGATAACGCACGCGCTGAAGATGAAACATGATCATAAGTAACGCCCCATGCATCAAGTGAGGGAGTTATAACTGATGTTGTTTCGTCACTGGTCAGAATTAATATGTGTTTATCAGACAATTTTAAATGCTCATTTGGAATAAGTGTAAAGGGTAATTCAAACCAGAAAGTGCTACCTATACCTGATTGTGTTTCTACTCCGATTTCTCCCCCCATTAGTTCAACAAGTTCTTTTGATATCGTTGTGCCCAAACCTGTGCCGCCAATAGAACGGTTAGCGCCAGATTCAACTTGAGTAAAATGATCAAAAAGTGTGTCGAGTGCCGCTTCGGGGATACCAATACCGGTATCTTGAATTTCAAAGCGTATCCTTGGTTTATCAGGATTGTTATCGGCTGGTCTGATGAATAGTTTAACAGAACCTTCGTTAGTGAACTTAATGGCATTACCCATTAGGTTGATCAATACTTGGCGTAAATGTTGTGGATCGCCTCGCAGTGAAAAAGGGGTATGTGCATCAATATGACTGGTAACGAGAATGTTTTTAGCATTACCCATCGGCGTTTTCATTTGCATTAGAACATTAACCAGTTGATGTAAATCAAAATCAGCATTAGCTATCGTAATTTTTCCTGCCTCAATTTTCGATATATCGAGTACATTTTCAATCAACCCCAGCAAGGTATTTGCTGAGTTATGCATAATATTTACAAACTCGCGTTGTTGGTTATTAAGGTTGGTTTCGCGAATTAAATCTGCGATACCAATGACACCGTTTAATGGCGTTCTTAATTCATGTGACATGTTAGCCAAAAATCGACTTTTCGCTTCATTGGCAAATTTTGCTGTAGCGATGGCCGCATGTAATTTGTTGATAAGGAATGCGGCATAGAGTGGCACAAGCAACATCAATATAATTAAACTTAGCCCAAAGGGTTGGTGGTGAACATCCTGCCAATATTGTCCCCAGGTGATGACAATGCCAAAGCCAATCAAACCAACTAAAAGAGAGGTATAGAGGTAATTGATGCCGAACCTAAAACCATTGCCCAAAATAACCCATAGATAAAGTGTATACATGAAAACACTTTCTTCTCCGGCAAAAAACATTAAAACAGACAGTGATGTTAAATCAAGAAAAATGCCGGCAACTCGGCGGATTGGCGATTTTACGGGGTTAAGGATAATTGCAGTAGCAATGAGCAACGTGCCGGAAAAAAAGCTGAGCGTTATCAGGCTGGCATGGGAGAAAATAGTCTCGGTGAACGTGGTATCTTGTTGCCAAGGTATACAAAAATACAACACCAATAATAAGGCTATGGTTAGCCTGATCTTGATTGCTTGTTCTGGTTCAGAATCTTGGGTGCGAGCAAGACGTTGCTGTAATGTTTGCCGCCAAGCTAAAAATCCATTTTTTTGCAACGGAGATATCAATCTTTACGCCCGTTATTGTTCAGGGTCATCAGAATACTCGGATTTAATTTTTTTGATATCGTCAAGTCTGGCAAAAAAAGCTGCTACACATTGTGGATCCATATGTAAACCAGATTGTTGTTTAATATAATCCAAGGCTTCTTTAGTTGACCAGGCCGCTTTGTAGGGTCGCGTGGTAACTAAAGCATCAAAGACATCAGCGACCGCTACAATCCGAGCTATAAGTGGGATCTCTGTCGCTTTAAGGCCATTAGGATAGCCTTTACCATCAAAACGCTCATGATGATTCAGTGCGATAATGGCGCCAATCTGTATGTATTTAGATTTACTATTTGATAATATCGAGTGGCCGATGGTGCTGTGCCGCTTCATTATCTCCCATTCAGCGGGATCTAACTTTCCCGGTTTGAGTAGTACCCTGTCAGGAATGCCAATTTTACCAATGTCATGCATCGGGGCCGCATATTCTAAATCTTGACATTCTTCTTCTGTAAAACAGCCTAATTCTTCAGCAATTATTCGAGAATATTTAGCCATACGGAGTACATGATTACCCGTGCCTTCATCGCGATATTCGCCTGCTTTAGCAAGACGAATGATGGTTTCACGTTCTCGTTCGACTATTTGCTGTGTGGTAATTTCCACTTGGCGAGCAAGCCAGTTGGCACGATCTTGAATGATTAAATGCTGTTGGTGTAGCTGGAGTAAATTTCTACAACTTGTTCGGCATTCAATTTGATCAATGGGTCTTGTTAAAAAGGCAGTTGCACCAGCTTCTAATGCTTCATAACGTACTTCTTTTTCGCTGACGACAGTAATCATCATAACGGGGACGTTTTTACAGCGTTTTTGTTTGCGAACATTCTGAATAAACTCAAGTCCATTCATTTCTGGCATTCTGTAATCGGTGATAATTAAATCAACATCGTTATTTTCAAGCCATTTTAGCGCTTTCACAGGATCGCCGAAATCTGAAACAACGATGTTATCAGACACTTGAAGGATAATTTTTTCAAGGATTGCTCTGCCCGTTGATTGATCATCAACGATAAGAACCTGACTCTTATTCTTAATGATATTGAGCCCGTGGGCGTAATCATAAGAATCAATAGCGTTGTTGTTGATATCTTCGATGGTCAAAAAATAGTCCTCTTTAATATGACTTTGCAATCCTATCCTATCGCACTTACCGTAACAAGCCATACTTACTTTGCTAAATTTAAAATGGCAATAGCTGTTACCAATCTAAAAAATCGTAGTTTGATCTTACCATGCTTGATTATGGTCATGTTCAATTTACAAAAGCGAATATTTGCCATTATTTTATTTGCTATGCCTCAATTTTCAAGTCATTGGCCGCTGATTATTATTGATTGTAATTGGGTGGGGGATATATTGCTATCTATATAGCATTAGTATCTGTTTATTGCTGGATGCTACTTTGGAAAAACTGTCTTGAGTTCGCCATATTGATAATAAATCCTAATTATAAATACACTTAAAACCCTAACTAGATGAGGCTTATTAGATAAGGCAACGTAAGGTTTCTATGGCATCAACACCATTTTATATTGAGTGATAACCACAGGATAATGCACTTTTTAATTATGCTTCGAATGAGTTGAGACCTTTGCACGAACCACTTTTATTAGTGCCAGATTAGCTGAAAGCTACTTTTTTGAATAAATTTAGAAAAAAGTGACGTCACACGTTCATTTTTCTCCAATTTACGGGTTATTTACCCGCTATCTCCCTTTTTTAG
>JAGXHJ010000001.1 GCA_024636315.1 Methylophaga sp. | reverse complement strand
TCCGCCGTCCTCGTCGCCTCGCTAACGCTTTGGCTCTCAAACGACTGACGGGCCGAGTATGTAATAACTGCACTATTCTTCGCTGCGCTACGAAAGCTGCTGTTATTACCAGTCCCTACGGAGGGCTTGCACTACTTACTCGCTAGCGCATCGTTCCATGTAGTGCGGCGAATGAAGAGATAAAGCGTGTGTTCCCGTTAGCGTCCCCCTACTGATTTACGTATTGAAAGCTCCTTCGCCGCCACTTTTTTAAACAAACCAGACATTGCTTGTTCCGCGACATAGTGACCCAATAACTCTGGCGTTACCATCTCTTCAGTTACAGCTTGATGCTGAAAGGTTTCACTTAGTGGGTTATCATCTGCCTGCGTTGCCGGTATTTGATCTGCTATTTCTTTGGCTTCAAGCAATTTGCCATAAAGTTCGATGGCGCCATTGGCATGGAGTTGTTCGGTTATCGCCGGTAACAGTACTGACTGCATGAGTACCCCACTTCTTTCTTTCAAATAATCAGTAGCAGCTGTATTCCCAGCAGTCATCAAACTCTCAAGCGTAGGTGTCGTCATATTCGTCACGATATTTTTCAGGATAGGACCCGCGACTGGAATAGTATTTTCTGCCGCCTGATTGATCAGGGTTTCGAGTATGCTTGCTTGTGGATTTTCTTGCAAACCTCTAGCGATACCTATGACAAGCCCTAATGGTGGTGGCAATAAGATTCGTACCAGCGGGTCATCGAGATACCCCCCTTTCATCGTCAATTGTTCAATAACCGAATCAATACCTTTTTCCAGTTGCTGGCCGAATTGATTTGCTAAAAATTGTTGGAACGTTGCTTGTGTAGTCAGTTTAGCGCTGTCGACAAAAGTAGAGCAGGAAGATAAAACCATTGATATCAGAATAATTGCCGCAACACGACGCATAAAGAAAAGATCTCCAAGAAAGTATTCATCAGTAATTATGCTAGTAACTGACTGATAATAATGTAATTTACAAACATTGGTATCATTTTATTTCTGATTTATTTTCCAAATTTGTCTCTACGGACGTGGATCATACTCTATTTATTTATTAGCCCAGCATAATAGATTTAGCAAGACTGACTTTTACTAAATAAAAAAAGGCATGCCATTAAAAACAAGTAGTTACAAGGTTGAAGTAGTCATGCTTTTTGTCAGACTCACATCTTTTATGACAGTGTACTTTTGGAGGTTCTTACTTATTAATAATGCTTCAATATCTGATTGGTTTTTACTTATTCATTGAGTCGAAATTCATAATGACTTTTATTAACGTAAAGCTATATTTAAAATGCCTTCAACTTTTTACACACGTGGTTGTTTTTTCGTCATTAACAAATCAAAAACAACTTTTGCAAACCCGTCATAACGAATAGGATCGGACAACACTTGCATCATTTGGTTTTGATGGGCGTCGCCACTATCCATAACGGCATCGCCGAGTGCTGATAAGAAATCACCCAACATCGCTTGATCAGGTAAATTGTTGGCCAACTGATTCATCACGACAGCATTTTCACTGAGTTTATCGCTGACTGTATAGGCATAATTCACCAGATCTTTATCTGTCAGATCATCGGTGATAAATAATTCATTTAAACGACTAATAATCTGGGTGAGAAATTCTTCTTTTTTATCTTTGGCTTTAGCTGTGCCCATACTTTCACCAGCCCTTAGATAATCTTCAGAGTCTTCCTTTAGTTTTAAATCTTGTTGACGAATTTTTGATAACCGATAATGACTTAACTGCACATTGCTCAAATCAATGTCATCGTCTTCAAGTAATACCTCACGTAGCATTGGCCTTAAGTTGCGGGCATACAAGCTCAGCTTTTCTAAATCTTTATCGTTATAATCGACGATTTGTGACATAAACTCATAAAAACGCACAAAGGTGCCTAAGTCTTTTTTAAAGATCTCGACGATATCTTTTTCACGCTTACAATCTTTAAAGCTATTTTCTGCATTGGCAATTAACACCGCATCAGCTGTTTTCTTCGTACGTTCAAACATGTCTTTTGCTTGTTTAAAGGCTTCAATTGCTGATTTATAGCGTTTCTGCCAGCGTTCTACGGCTGGTTTACATATATTGGCAATAGCTGCGTTGCTTTTACTTTTAAGCAGAAAAGCATCACAAAACAGCTCAACTTCTTGCCACTGAAAAATACCCGTTGCCCGTAATTTATCGAACAAATCAAAGATCAGATCGGGATCAGAAACATTATCTAATTCAGCGGTTTGATAATAGGGTTGGAAGGATTCGAGAATCTCATCTGAATCATTAAAAAAGTCGAGTACAAAGGTACCCGTCTCAGCTTTACCAGGATAAATACGATTCAACCTAGACAAAGTTTGCACACACTCTACCCCGCCCAACTTCTTATCAACATACATTGCACACAATTTGGGTTGATCAAATCCCGTTTGAAACTTATTCGCCACCAACATTACTTGATAATCATCAGAATCAAACGCCTTACGCATATCTCGGCCTTTAAGATTAGGATTCATATTGTTTTCGGTATATTTTTCACCGATTAGGCCAGTAGCATTGGGATCTTTATCGCTAAACTCAACTTCACCTGAAAAAGCCACCATGGCATGTATTTTTTGGTAGCCCTTTTCCATAATGTATTTATCAAAACACAGCTTATAACGCACTACTTCTTTACGTGAACTGGTCACTACCATCGCTTTTGCTTGGCCACCTAATAAATGCATGACATTATCTTTAAAATGCTCGACGATAACCTGCACTTTTTGAGCGATATTATAGTCATGCAAACGCACCCATTGATTGAGTTTGACCTTGGCTTTTTTACTTTCAACTTCGTGATCAACACCGTTAATCTTCATTGCCAAGTTATAAGCGACTTTATAATTGGTGTAATTTCTCAACACATCCAGAATAAAACCCTCTTCAATAGCTTGGCGCATGCTATAGACATGATATGCCTCAGGTTTATTGGTTTTAGACGGCGGTTCAGCTGGGTTGGGCAAGCGGCCAAATTGTTCCAATGTTTTCGTTTTAGGCGTCGCCGTAAAGGCTAAATAACTTAAATTGGGTGATGAACGACGTGATGCCATTGTCGCATCGAGAATATCTTCCGTCGTTAAGATCTCATCATCATCCACTTGCTCCATCATCAACACTTCTTTCAACTGGCGGGCTGTAGAGCCGGTTTGTGATGAATGTGCTTCATCGGCAATCACCGCATAACGGCGTTCTTTTAGGCTGACACTGTCTTCAATGGCTTTTAATACATAAGGAAAGGTCTGAATCGTCACAATAATAATCGGTTGTGAATTAGCTAAAGCACTCGCCAACTTTTCTGATTTTGAGCCATCACCCTCATTACGATTAATGCGACCAACCACACCTTCAACACTGGTAAATTGCGAAATAGTTTCTTGTAACTGATCATCCAATACCGTTCTATCAGTCACCACAATAACCGAATCAAATAGCTTATTGCCTTGGTCGGTATAAATAGCCGATAACTGATGGGCAGACCACGCAATCGAATTTGATTTACCCGAACCCGCACTGTGTTGAATTAAATATTTATGGCCAGCACCTTCGGCTCTGGCGGCATTGACTAACTTAGTCACCACATCCCACTGATGATAACGTGGAAAAATAAGCGTTTCTTTTTTATATTGTCGCCCTTCCCAATTTTCTTTTTCTTCAATCTGTAAATGTACAAAACGACCGAGAATATTCAGCAGATTATCGGGCAGCAACACCTCATTCCATAAATAATCCGTGGCATACTGATCGACATTTTCCGGCACATCATTGCCCGCCCCACCGTCTTTGGTGCCTTTATTAAATGGTAAAAAATAGGTGTTATCACCTTCTAATCGGGTCGCCATATACACTTCATATTGGCTCACCGCAAAATGCACCAAGGCACCGCGTTTAAAGGTTAATAATGGTTCAGGCTTTTTAGTGGCAGGATCAATGGCAAAACGCGTGGTTTTATATTGTTTAATGGCATTATGTACCGCCTGTTTAAACTCTGATTTGAGTTCCAAGGTCACAATCGGCAAACCATTAATAAACAACACCAAATCAATACGCCATGCTTTTGATTTTGCTCCGGTTTCTGTTAAATGTTCTTCCGTCGCCCATGGGCTATAAACCAACTCAGGCACCACTCGACAACGGTTTTGTTGATAACGCGCCAAAGTATCAGGGTTTAAATCATGTTCCGGCTTAAACTGACACAACGTAAAGCGCGTACCGCGATCGCGTAATTCATGGCGTAATACACCCAAAGTACCAAAGGTACGCATCGCCTTATTCGCGGCATTGGGATCGGCTTTATTAAGTTGCGAGGCAACACGTTCTAAAAACGTTTGTTCAGGATTAGAGGGATAAAGCGCACAAAACTTTTGCCATTGCTCATCTTGGCTGTCTTTGACAAAGCCCAATACATCTTCTTCGTACAAGGCCAATTGCCGATTATAATGTTCAGGCTTACCCAATAACCAACCATTTTCCAGTAACTGCTGAATCATATCGTTTTGAAATGTTAGCTCGTTCGCCTTGCCCATATCGTGATACATCCTTTTATTGAATCGTTGCCAACGCTTTTACCCGCTTCTGAATTTCAGTAGTAATACTGATTAATTCTTTTAATAACTGAGGGTTCACCTCTAAGTGTCCTTCGTATTCGGCCAAATTGCGAGCCTGATGGCATTTATCTAAAACACGCCACTCAGCTCGGCTCAACGCTAAGGTGTGTTGTAAACACTGAAATACCAAATAACGACTCTCCGAACGATAGCCATGCCAACGTAAAGCCGCTAAGGAAAAAGCATGTGCCGCACTGTAAGCCAAAGAAAATTGACTATCTTCGCTTAAACCTACAAGTTGAGCATCGGTTAATTTGCTATCGCCTGCCCGTAACATTCCGGCAAACTCTGCTGCATCGGCCGGCTCTTTCTTTAATTGTTTTATGCTAACTAAATTATCCAGTTCTTTCATTGCGCCTCCTGCGACTTATTTACTTAATAAATCAATCCGTGTTTGTTGCATCACCTTGGTTAAAAAATTCTGCCCTTGTGCTAAGCGCTCGGCAAATTCAGCTGGGGAATACAATGTCGGGTTTACCGCCCGCTGCAACTGAGTTTCAACTGGCTCAATCAACTGCATTATCTCGCTATAATTTAAATTGTTACCAACCAGCATCACATCCACATCACTACCCGCGTGATCTTCACCCTTAGCGATAGAACCATAGATAAAGGCGTGTTCCAAATTAGGCAACAGATCTGCCAAACCCTGCTGCAAAATACCAGTCACCCCCATGGTTTTTTGAATAATCTGCTTTAACTCGTAAAAAATGGGTGATGCTGCGTTGGCCTGATAGTGATTTTGGTTACCCTTTTTAGTCACCACCAACAAACCAGCATCACACAGTTTACTTAACTCGCGGCTAATTACGCCCCTGCCCATGGCGGCATGGCGTACCACTTCATTTAAATAAAAGCTTCTATCTGCTTGCCCGAACAATAAGGCTAATACTTTCTGTTGCGCCTTGGTAAATAAGGCATCGCCTATCTGTGAACCTGTCATACCATCACCACTAAAAGACCCAATTTGGGTACTATAGACCCCAAATTGGGTCTTATCAAGTTTAAGCCATTAAAAACTCTCGCTGTGCAGTTTTATAGTGGCCGGTTTGATGGCCGGATAGAAACCCGCTACCCTTTTGTTTATAAGTTATTTTATAAAAATAAATCTTAAAAACCAGCTGAATTTGGCCGCTTTGAGTTGTTGCGAGTATTTAACGGCCATTGTATGCAGCTATGTAGACTAGCAAAAGACCCCATATGGGTATGATAAGTCCCATATTGGGTCTTATCAACCACTTGTCATGTCACTTTTTACTAGCGTGATTCCGTTGCTCTTTCACTTGGTAATTCTGATCATCTTACCCTTCGTAATTCCGGTGATTTTACCCTTCGTCATTCCGGTGAGCCTTTTAGCCGGAATCCAAAATATCAAGAGGTCTTAACCGAGATCAAACAGCCTGTGCCTGATCCATTAATATTGTTGACGCATAATATTCATGCGCGTACTATTTACGCGTAACGCGACATATTGTCGCGGTTTGCCCCTAAATAAACTAAACAGAGTTATACCCGTTAGGAGAACGCAATGGCTAAAAGTATTAGATTGGACGATAAATTTGTCCATGATTCACAAATATACGCAGAGGCAAATCATCGCACCGTTCCAAAACAAATTGAGCATTGGGCACAGATCGGTCGTGTCGCCGAAGACAACCCGGAACTGCCCTACTCATTTATTAAAGATGCGCTGATTGCTACTGCTGAAATTAACGCAGGAGCAGTAGAGAAGTATGTGCGAAGAAAACAACGAGATTGAAGTACAGCAAACACCTACCTTCAAAAAGGCTTATAAGAGGTTATCGAACAAACACCAAGATTTAGTCGATGATGAAATTGATAATATCATCGATGATCCGAATATAGGCAGCCGTAAGAAAGGTGATCTATCTCATCTATGGGTGCATAAATTCAAAATGGATGGTCAACGTGTATTGCTGGGTTATTCATGGAATAACGATAAGCTGATAATCACCTTAATGCATATTGGCTCACACGAAAATTTTTATGATGAAGCTTCAAAGC
>JAGXHJ010000034.1 GCA_024636315.1 Methylophaga sp. | reverse complement strand
TGATTTGAACATGTTCTACTACGGTTCAGGTAACCCATCTACATGGAACCCTGCACAACGGCCTGGTGACAACAAATGGTCCATGTCTTTATTTGGTCGTGATTTAGATACAGGTATGGCGAAATGGGTATACCAAATGACGCCATACGATGAATGGGATTATGACGGTATCAATGAAGTACCTTTAGCAGATCAAAAAATCAACGGTAAAATGCGTAAAACGTTAGTGCATTTCGATCGTAACGGTTTTGGTTACACCATGGATCGCGTAACGGGTGAATTGTTAGTCGCTCAAAAATACGATCCAGCAGTGAACTGGTCTAACGGTGTTGATCTTAAAACAGGTCTTCATGATCGTGTTGCTAAATACTCAACGGCTCGTAACGGCGCTGATGTAAATACAACAGGTATTTGTCCTGCTGCATTAGGTTCTAAAGATCAACAACCGGCTGCATACTCTCCACGTACTGGTTTGTACTATGTTCCAACAAACCACGTATGTATGGATTATGAACCGTTTGAAGTTGAATACACTGCGGGTCAACCGTATGTTGGTGCGACATTAAACATGTACCCAGCACCAGGTGGCACACACTTAGGTAACTTCATTGCTTGGGATGCACGTGTAGGTAAGATCGTATGGTCTAACCCAGAACGTTTCTCAGCATGGGGTGGTGCGTTAGCTACTGCATCTGATCTTGTGTTCTACGGTACATTAGAAGGTTATCTTAAAGCAGTCGATGCTCAATCAGGTCGTGAGCTTTATAGATTCAAAACTGCGTCAGGTATCATCGGCAACGTGAACACTTACAAGCATGATGGCAAACAGTTCGTCTCAGTCTTGTCTGGTGTTGGTGGTTGGGCTGGTATCGGTATGGCTATCCCTAGCTTAGAAAACGACACAGATGGTCTTGGTGCGGTAGGTGCTTACAAAGCGCTATCTAGCTGGACTAACTTGGGTGGTATCTTAAGCGTATTTAGCCTATAAGACCTTTATTTATTAATCTTTTTTAATAGATAAAACCTTAATAAAGAAGCTCGGCACTTGTGTCGGGCTTTTTTTTTATGATTTTATGACCATAGCCATCAATTAAAAGATCCAATTAGGGATATTTAATTGATGGCTATGGTCAGAGTACATGTTAGTGTACATTGCACTTTTAATTGAATAAGGAATTAATGATGACAATAACTAGGGTATTCTCATACCTTTTTGTAGGTTTGATCTGCATTACTACTATGGCTGATGCTGCAGACTTTAAACCTTTGCCAGGGCAAACTTCAGTAAAAGTTTGTGCCGATGCCTTTAATTTACCATATTCCAATAAAGCGTTAGAAGGCTTTGATAATAAGATCGCCACTATTGTTGGTGAAGAATTAGGGCTACCAGTTGAATATTATTGGTTCCCACAGCGAATTGGCTTTAGTCGCAATACGATTAAAAAAGTTGATCCTCAAACCGGAAAATTTTTGTGTGATGTCGCGATGAGTATTCCTGCAGAACGAGGAATGTATTTACCCACGACACCCTACTTTAGCTCGATCGATTCGATGGTCTACCGTAAAGGCGAGGGCTATGAGTTAACTGAAATATCAGATATTGCTAAATTACACGCACAAGGCAAAAAACTGAAAATTGGCTTGTTTGATCGCGCCATAGCAACAGAAACGTTGATAAAAGATGGTCTTGAAGATCACATTCAATATTTTCAAATGATGCCGGGTGATGCTCGTATTAATAGTGGTCGAATAATCACTGAAGAATTAGCCTCTGGCCGCATTGATGTTGCCTTTGCATGGGGACCTGTTGCTGGTTTTTATGCCTCTCAATCAGATGTTGCGATGACTGTGGTGCCACTTAATGAAATTGGCTCAGATTACGTGTTTAGCTTTGGTATGGGGGTTCGTCCTCAAGATGCGGAGTGGCAAAGCCTTCTAAATCAGATTTTAGAAAAACGTAAAGACGATATCGCAACAATTATTGCACAATACAATATGCCTTCGCTAGCCAACGTGAAACACACTGAGAAGACAAAACGAGCGGTATATACCATTGAAAATGGCAAGGTTGATAATAAAACATTCGTAGGTTGGCGTTTATTTAACTCAACTTGCTTTGTCTGTCATGGTCAAAACGCAACTGGAACTGATATAGCACCCAATTTACTGACAAGTCTTGAAGGTATGAGTGAGTTTAAGTTTAGGAAGAAAGTATTGCATCGTTATTTTGCCAAGGTAAATTTGGATGACCCAGATCGTCGCCTAGCATTTTTGAGCCAAGTTGCTGGTGAACAAGGTGTAACTAAATTTAAAATGCCAACGTGGTCTGACGATCCAAATATTCGTCCGCATATTAGTGACCTTTATGCATACTTAAAAGCGCGTTCAGATGGTGCTTTAGGTGAAGGTCGACCAGAACAAATAGAAAAATAAAACACTGCAATAATTGCGGCTATTCAACAGTAGCCGCAATTATTGATTTCAGGTTATTATTAATTTTTAATGCAAATTCATTCTGTTTCTCATTTGGAGTGTGTTCATCCATGAGTCTACTGCTTACAATAATGCCTTGTCCCACTTGTTCTCGAATGGCGATAGTACATGGCATTTCGTTAATTAGATCGGGATTGATTTCCATCATTTCTTTAGCGTAAGTAATATTGCAGAAATTAGTGATAGTCGACAGTGGAAAGTCTTTATCACCACGATCTCGTATGGCTTGACCAATTTGACTGCGGTGAATAATGCGATAGTTATGCTCTGAAATTGCAAGATCAAGGTTTAACAAGGTTTCTTCAAAGCTATAATCACTCTTCAATTGGTATATTTTGATGGGCTCACTTTTTGAGCACCCTGTTATAGCGGTAATAAACAATGCCAGTACAATGGCAATTTTTACGAATCGTTTGTTAGTCATAGTTAGTCTTTACTGTAAAATAAATATATTCATTAAGAATAACATTAAAATCAAAGAGGAATGTCATGGTACAAAAAATATGGTTTTCGTTAATTTCAATAGGTCTATTAATGGGCTTTACGGTGAATGCATTCGCCGTTGCAGGATTTTCTGAAGTTAATAATGAACTTTTTGACAAAGCACATTTAAAAAATATTACTGAACCGACAATTTTGCACTACAAATACAATCGAACAAGTTTTGTAGATGGTCCACGTGAAGACACTATCGATGTTGTCGTCAGTAATATTCGTAATACAGGTCGTAGAGATACTCATTTTGAGTTCTTCACTGGTGAGAATAAACGGCCATATCAAGACCGAGACAATCAGCAAGGAAATAGTATTTTTGTTTTTTTTCTTGAATTTGATGTACATGAACTCAATCGCTTAACAGGCGGTGACTGGCGATATTTCCAGCGTAAAATTCGCTGGGCTTTATCAAAAGGCGCCGATAAAAAAGAAGTTGAGATTGATTATCAAGGTAAAAAAGTAAAAGCGGTACAACATATAATTCAACCATTTATAAATGATCCTAAGAACTCACGCTATCCCTTATATGCGAGTAAATATTATATCTTCACGATGTCTGAAGCTATTCCTGGCGAAATTTATCAGGTGAGAACAATAGTACCTGATGGTAAAACTTGGCAGGAAGGTGATGCCATCCTTACTGAAGAGACGTTAACATTTAGTGGCTTTGACAATCTATAAAATATTATTATTAATGGTAATTAAAAACGGGCATAACAGCCCGTTTTTTAATATTTGTTTCTATGGTTAAGCGATTTAACTCACTTCAAACTACTCTATTATTACATGAGTTAAGTTTTATTTTACTTGTGCTAATAACAGGAATGGTGGGGATTATATGGTCGGCCTCATGGCAGAGTAGCTCCGAAGAGTCCTTACGCATAGGGTCAATGAATGCGACGATGCAGAATATTCGTGGCGATGTTTATCGGCAGTTAAAAGAGGTATTTGACGCGACGTTTTTGCATGACAATGACGCTTCTAAGGAATATCTGGCTTACACTAATTCAATTCAAGACTATTTGCGAGACATGACGTTATTAGCCAACGACCAACAAGAGCTAGAAGCCGTTCAGCTTGTTGATAATGCTTATGATGCCTTTCATACTAAAACAGAACAGTTGCTTGATCATGGAAACGCGATCATTGACCGTCAGAAGTTACTTGATAAAGAATTAGAAAAATATACATTTGCCCAATTAGAACAAGCTTTTAGTAACTTAGATCAGTTGCTTCATAACAAGAAAATGGCATTATCGCTATCGAAACAACAATGGACGCAACGTTTAACTTGGCTTGCACCTATTCCAGTGTTACTTGCTATTGGCTTACTGATACTTGCACGTCGATTTGTACGCAAAAATGTAGTGTATCCACTGAGCGAGCTTGTAGAAGGCGCTAGGTTAATAAGCAAGGGTGATTTGAATCACAAAGTTCCTGTGATTGGTGTCTCAAACTTAGTGCAATTGTCACAAGCAATTAATAGTATGGCCTTAGAGTTGGCCAATAGTCGCGACCGTTTATTTGAAACTAAGAAACAAGCTGCACTAGGTGAGTTAGTGCCATTAGTAGCTCATAATATTCGAAATCCTCTAGCAGGGATTCGGGCGGCTTCTCAAGTGGCTCGGGACGAAGATATTGCTGACTCTACTCGCGATACCTTGACCGATATTATAGTAGCTGTTGATCGACTAGAACGATGGGTGACAGCGTTATTACGTTATTTACATCCAATAAAACCACATTTAAGTAATACAACTTTGATCGCGGTAACGGATAATGCCTTATCACTGATCGAGCTACAGTTAGCAGATAAAAATATTTCTTTACAACGTTTAGGATGGCAGAAACCAGCTGTCACTTTATTACTAGATATTCATTTGTTTGAACAAGCCATTTTCAATTTAGTCCAGAATGCCCTAGAAGCATCATCCGCGGGCAATGTCATTCAACTTGTTTATCGTCAATATGGCAATAAGGTATCACTGACGATTCACGATCATGGCCGTGGCATGACATTTGATCCTGTGGCGGAACAAGTGACAGATGGTGACGTTAAACGTTTAAGTTGTGGTCTAGGGATTCCTTTTTCATTGAAAATAATTAAGCAACATGGCGGAAGCTTAGCATACGACAGCTCAGATACTGATGGCACCGCTGTCACGATTACTCTCAATACCCTAAGCTCTTAGAATAACAGATAAGGTAAAAATGACTTTATGATAAATGTGTTGTTAGTTGAAGATGAGACATTATTTGCCAAATCTGTATTGAGACGTTTGCAAAAAGAAGGGTATGAAGGAAGTATCGTTTCAACGATAGCTGATGCACGTAACGCTATTACATCAGCACTGCCCGATCTTTTGCTACTAGATATTCGATTGCCTGATGGCAATGGCCTAGATTTATTAGCTGAGATTCGCTCACGAGATGATGTGAGCTGGAAATCTTTGCCGGTGATTGTGATGACCGCCTATGGCGAATTAGATGATGCTATTGCGGCCATGAAATTAGGAGCGACAGATTATTTAAAAAAACCAGTTGATCTTGATGACTTGGTATTAACTATATCGAAAGTTTTAGCAACTCAACAAATCAAACAGCAGTTAACATATTCGCATGTCCGTGATCAGCAAGCATTAGATGCTATAGAGATGATTGGAAGCAGTAAGGCATCACTTAATGTCCGTCACCATCTTAGCCGAATTGCACAATTAGTGACAAATAGTAGCGGTAGCCATCCTGTAGTGTTGATTCGTGGTGAAACGGGTACGGGAAAGGATGTTGCCGCTCGCTTATATCACCAACTAGGTGATTGGCATATGCGGCCATTTGTCCATGTTGATTGTGCCTCACTGCCCAGTGAGTTAATTGAAGCTGAGCTTTTTGGTTATGAGCGAGGTGCTTTTACTAATGCGCATCAGACTAAAGTAGGGCTTATCGAAGTAGCTGAAGGCGGTACCTTATTTTTAGATGAGGTTGGAGAGTTAACATTAGCCTTGCAAGCAAAATTATTAAATGTGATAGAGCGCCGCGTCGCTAGGCGTTTAGGTTCCACTAAAGAATATCCTGTATTAGCACATTTTGTAGCGGCAACAAATCGTAATTTAGACGACATGGTTGCTGAAGGCCTATTTCGTTCAGATCTCTATTTTCGTTTAAATGTATTGGAGCTCGAGCTTCCTCGATTATCTGAGCGAAGTGAAGATATCCCACTTTTGGCTCAGCATTTTATAGAAAAGATTGCTCGACGTTATGGATTAAAACCACCAGAGTTGTTCCAAGATGCTTTACAGTCTTTGCTACTCTATTCATGGCCGGGAAATATAAGGGAGTTACAGCATGTGTTAGAGCGTGCTGTAATGTTATGTCGAGATGAACAAATTCATGCTGACGATTTAATTTTAAAAATGGGCACATCATCTAGAGCAGATACAATCGCTTTGCCAATGCTGAATGAATTAGAAAAAATGACTTTAGATGAGGTTGAAAAACATCTGATCGAACGCGCCTTGCAGCGGACAACTAATAATGTGTCACAAGCTGCTAGGGAGTTGGGGCTCACTCGTATGGCAATGCGATACCGAATGGATAAATATAAACTGTAAATAGCTGATGACTATTACACTGTTTCTTATTTAACAATCTTCAGTCCAGGCCGTTCTTTTTTCACTGATTGTAGTGGTCGCTTAGGTGGCGGAGTGTCGTCACTAGGGAAGAACATACCCTCATTATTTTCTTTACCGTAAATTGATTGTACAGCGATAATAGGAATGAATAATTCCATTGGTTTTCCTGAGAAGCGTGCAGAAAAGCTTATCCAATCATTATCAGTATGGAAATTTTGTACGGCACCGTCTGAAATATTCAATACGATTTTATTATCATTGATATATTCTCGAGGGACTTGGACGCCATCATACGAGGTGTTAACCAATAAATGAGGTGTCATATTATTATCAAGTAACCACTCATAGATTGCTCTAATAAGGTAAGGTTTTTGTGACGTCATGTGGGTTATCTCATTTCTCGTTCAACATCGCTCAAACTTGCTTGAAAGCTATCCCGGGCAAAAATTCGTTCAGCATAATCTTCTACTGCTTTGGCTTTGGCAGATAGTTTGATTCCTAGCATAGGTAATCGCCACAACAATGGCGCTAAACTGCAATCTAACAAAGAAAATTCATCACTCATAAAAAAAGCTGATTCTGCAAATAGTGGCGATAATACGGTCAGATCTTCTTGAATAGTTTTACGCGCCTTACTTATTTTGCTCTTTTCAGTGCCTGTGAGTGCTTGCCACAAAGAATACCAATCTTTATCAATACGATGCAACATCAATCTTGCTTTAGCACGAGATGCAGGATCAACAGGCATTAATGGCGGATGTAAAAAGCGTTCATCAAAGTAATTAATAATGATATTAGCATCATACAAAACGAGGTCACGATCAATAAGGGTTGGGCTGGTTCCGTAAGGATTGGCTGCCGCAACATCTTCAGGCCAGTGACCATCGACGATATCTTCAAGATTAGCTGTAATGTTCTTTTCTTGCATGACAATGCGTGTGCGGTGGCTAAACGGACATGATGGGTCTGAATACACGGTCATCAGCGCGCGGCGATTACTATTAGCCATTTTGGTAATGCTCCTAAAGATATTCATTTTAGCAGTGAAGTATCTATGGGTTATTGTACATACTAAAAATAGAGAAAGGGAGCAGGCTCCCTTTCTCTAAACAATACGAGTGATAAAGCGGGGGTGTTAGTGTATATCTCGCCAAAATGCTTTCTTCATTGGATAAGCAACAAGGAAAAATAAGAATAGATACAATAATACCCATTTACCGAGTTCCAAGCGCTGAATTTTTGATGGCTCTCCGACATAGGCAAGGAAGTTCACTAAATCTGCCACCATGACATTGTAGTCGTAGGTAGATAAGGTGCCTTCCTTAACTTGAGTAAGATGCCCCGTTTCTTCATCATGGTGTAAATAACCTTGTTGTTCCCATAATATATGCGGCATACCGACATCTTTGAATACGGCATTATTTGTACCTACTGCTTTAGCATCATCGATAAAGAATGTCTGTAAATAGGTGTTTAACCAGGCAGTGCCTCGAGAACGAGAAATAACTGAAAGATCAGGGGGAGTAACACCAAACCATTTTTTTGCATCTTCAGCACGCATGGCAATAGTCATAGTGTCGCCTATTTTTTCTGAGGCAAACATTAAGTTTTCTTTGACTTGATCATCGCTTAGATCGAGATCTTTAGCCATACGGTTATAACGCATGAAAGAAGCTGCGTGACAACTTAAACAATAGTTAACAAATGTTTTAGCACCACGCTGTAATGATGCTTTGTCAGCTAAATCCACCTCAACATCATCAAGATGAATACCCTCAGCACTTGCTATGGCTTGACCAGAAATCACCGACAAATAGCCGAAGAATAATGCGAAGATTAAAGTTCTCATTTGAATGTCACCCTTTCTGGTACTGGCTTGTCTTTATCAAGTTTGGTGTAAATAGGCATTAGTACAAAGAATGCAAAATAGATTATTGAAAAAACTCTAGCTAGAATCGTATATAAGTCAGTAACGGGTTGCGTACCAAGGAAACCCAGCCCCACGAAGCTAATTACAAATAACACAAGTGCGATGCGGAAGTAGTTACCACGATAGCGAATTGATTTTACTGGGCTACGATCTAACCAAGGCAATAGGAATAAGAATACGATAGATAATCCCATTGCTACCACACCAGGAAATGACGAGCCGGCAATACTTGGTACTGCTCTTAAAATCGCATAGAAAGGAGTAAAGTACCAGACTGGTGCAATATGTAGCGGTGTTTTTAGCGGGTTTGCAGGGACGAAGTTAGCGTGTTCTAAGAACCAACCATCCATCTCTGGAGCATAAAATAAGACCAAAGAGAAGATAAATAGGAAGACCGTTACACCGACAATATCTTTTACAGAATAATAGGGGTGGAAAGGAATGCCGTCTAATGGAATACCATTTTTATCTTTAAGTTTTTTGATTTCAACGCCATCAGGGTTATTTGATCCCACTTCATGTAAAGCAATGATGTGAGCAACAACCAAACCAAGAATAACTAAAGGTACAGCTATAACATGGAAAGCAAAGAAGCGGTTTAATGTTGCATCAGCAACCACAAAATCACCACGGATCCACAATGCTAATTGGTCACCAATAAATGGAATAGCACCAAACAGTGAAATAATAACTTGTGCGCCCCAGAATGACATTTGACCCCATGGCAATAAGTAGCCCATAAATGCCTCGGCCATTAGCGCCATATAAAGGAACATACCAAATAGCCAAACGAGTTCTCTAGGTTGTTTGTATGAGCCGTAGATAAGTCCGCGAAACATGTGCAAATAGATAACAATGAAGAAGGCCGATGCCCCCGTAGAATGTAAATAGCGTATTAGCCAGCCCCATTCAACATCACGCATGATATATTCGACTGATGCAAACGCTAGTGCGGCGTCAGGTTTGTAGTGCATTGTCAGGAAAATACCTGTGACAATCTGTAGCACCAAAACAAGTAATGCTAATGAACCGAAGAAATACCAAAAGTTGAAGTTTTTTGGCGCGTAATATTTAGAGAGGTGTTCTTCCCACATTTTGGTGGCAGGAAAGCGGGCATCTACCCAGCCCATTAAACTAGAAAACATTATGCAGTTCCTTGTGCGTCTTCACCGATAACAACATTGTTGTCACCTAAGAAATGATAGGGAGGGACGACTAGATTTTTTGGGGCAGGCATGTTTTTAAATACACGTCCTGAAAGATCGTAGCGAGAACCGTGGCATGGGCAGAAAAAACCACCTTTCCACTCTGGGCCTAGATCTGCGGGTGCTAAATCAGGTCGGTAAGTTGGTGAACAACCAAGATGTGTACAAATACCAACTAGTACAATAATGTTATCGCGAATAGAACGATGCTCATTTTTAGCATAGGTAGGTTGTTGTGAACTAACGTCGCTTTCAGGATCTGCTAATTGGTCATTAAGCGCGGGTAGCGTTAGTAGTGATTCAGAAGAGCGGTTTAATACCCAAACTGGTTTTCCTCGCCATTCAACTGTTATCAATTGACCAATTTCAAGCTTACTGATGTCGACTTCAACAGGAGCTCCTGCAGCGCGTGCTTTAGCACTCGGTAACATAGACAAGACAAAGGGTACGGCAACTGCAGCAGCGCCTGCACCACCAACGACGACACTAGCTGCAGTAGTCAGAAATCGTCGCTTACTGTTATCAACAGTGTGAGACATTAGGGGGTTCTCCCAGCGGTAAATTATAAAATTCTAATAAATTAATTGCAGGCCAGAAGCATCTGGTCCGAATAAAAACTAGGAGATTTTATCATATACGCTGAGCTTTGGATCAAAAAAGCCCGCAATTAATGCGGGCTTTATCATTGTGCAATAATCGTTAAATTTTATTTTAACGCTTTTGCCGCTTTTTTGACAAGGCGTTTTAAAGCGCCCTTTGGATCTGTTGCTTCGATATCATCTAGGTTTGTTGGTGTACCTACGATGATGACGCCGCCCATACCCGCTCCCCAATGTGGGTCGCATTTGTATAGGTAGATGCCTTCCACTGTCAATGGCGGTGTTTGGAAATTCTCACCCATTTGAGAAGACCAGCCTACTGCGCCTTCAGGCAGGTAATGATGTTCACCACCATTATCTGTAAATGTAGTATTGGTGATGTGACCATTCATGTTTTCCCAAGAAACAGTATCACCAGGAGCAATTTTTAACACCATAGGTTTAAATGCTGTGACTGCCGCTGTAATTACATGGTTTTCAGCCATAACAGCTGAAGAAAGTAGGACTGATGCGCCCAACAATGTGCTGATAAGTGTTTTGCCGTATTTCATAGTATTCCTCGGATATTTTTAGGTTATTTGCCTTACTGCTGGTTCAGGGTCACTATCTCACACTGAAGCTGAACCGAAGCTGAACAAGATATATGCATCTTAGTGCATTTAGAATCACAGGGGTTGCCCGTTTTCAGGCGGAAATATTAACCTGAATCAACTAGCCATGTCCAAAACTTAAGCGTAATTAACTATTTACTCAGTTAAAGATGGCGTCGCTGATGGCCTCTTTTGCGCCTTCTAGATTGAAAGATGTTTGTCCTTTTGTATCGTTAAGTAAGGTGTATTTGAACTCTACCTCTTTACCATTAAGTAGGGCATCGATAGTCCCTAAATGAGGACGAGACTCACCTTGCCATATAGGGCATATCACACGTTCAGGTAGGCGTTCGGCAATAATATGATTGAAGCTGAAGTCCTTATGAGTTGAGATAGATTGGTTGTCATTAACGACTATTGCTTCAATACCCTCATCAGCCGGAACGATAGTCGCCGTGAAACCTCGAATCATTTTTACAGGCTTCTTGTCATCTATTTGAAATATGGGCAGTTCATTTTGTGATAGTTCATCAAAATTATTGTCTGACAGACTGAAATCTAACCAAACAATACCTTCCGCCGTTTTAAAAATAGCTAGTTCAAAACCTTCTTCATTTCTGACCGTGGCGGATTTTACTTCGTTTTGATTGGCGTCTTGTGAAAAGGTTTCAATTTTCCATTGCGCGGATACAGAAGATGAAAATAAAGCGATCATAAAAAAAGCTATTATATTGTTCATTAGTTGTTACCTTCAGTTTGTTGCAGTGACCACATTGCCGCATAACGTCCTTGAGCTGCGAGCAGTTCTCTATGATTGCCTTGTTCAATAATTCTACCGTGATCTAATACTAAAATGGTATCTGCATCAGTGATCGTTGACAGACGGTGCGCTATGGCTAAGGTTGTTTTATTGGTGCTGAGTGATTGAAGTTCTTGATTTATCATTTGTTCGGAATGGCTATCTAAAGCTGATGTGGCCTCATCAAAAATAAGAATTCTCGGGTTTTTAAGTAATGTGCGCGCTATAGCAACACGTTGCTTTTCACCGCCAGATAATTTTAGACCGCGTTCACCAACTAAGCTTTCATAACCATCGGGCAGTTTTTCGATAAAGTCATGAATATGAGCCTGTTTAGCGGCATCGATAACTGCTTGCTTATCGACCCGTGGATTACCATATAAAATATTTTGATAAATAGTATCGTTAAATAAGACGGTGTCTTGGGGTACTACGCCAATGGCTTGGCGGAGACTGTGTTGGTCGACATTTCGAATATCCTGGCCATCAATGGTGATACTGCCAGCTTGGGGATCATAAAAACGAAATAACAATCTGATCAGTGTTGATTTCCCGGATCCGCTAGCACCAACAATGGCCAACTTTTTACCAGCTTCAATAGTAAAGTTAATGTCATGCAGGATGGGGCGATTTGAATCGTAATAAAAATCAACATGATTAAATTGAATGGTACCGTGCTGCACAGTGAGCGTTGAGGCATCAATGTTATCGACGGTTTCTTGTTGCTCATCGAGCAAAGTAAACATTCGTTCCATATCGGCTAAGGAATGACGGATTTCACGATAGACAAAGCCAAGAAAGCCTAGCGGTAAATAAAGTTGCAATAAAAAGGCATTGATTAAAACCAGATCACCTAAGGACAATTTACCATCAACAACCCCTTGACCCGCTAGTAACATGAGTATGGTTAGGCCTACCGCAATAATGGCACCTTGGCCCACATTGAGTAGCGATAATGATGTTTGATTTTTAATCGCAGAGCCTTCCCAAGACCTTAGTTTTTCATCGTAACGTCGCAATTCATAGTGTTCATTGTTGAAGTATTTGACCGTTTCATAATTAAGTAAGCTATCAACAGCCTGATTATTTGCTTTGGAATCCATATCATTCATCGCGCGACGAAAACGCATGCGCCATTCGGTGATAATTAATGTGTAAAAGATATAAAACAGAATAGTAGTCGTAGTAATAATCGCGAAAATACTGTCGTACTTTGTAAGAAGAATGATGGTGACGAGCGCTATTTCAACTAAGGTTGGCAAGATATTGAAAATCATGAAATTCATTAAAAAGCTTATGCCACGGGTGCCGCGTTCGATATCCCGTGAAATACCGCCGGTTTGACGCTGTAAATGAAAACGTAGTGATAGTTTATGTAGATGTTCAAAAATATTGCCGGCAATACGGCGAACTGAACGATAAATGACTTTGGCAAATAGTGCGTCACGTAATTCACTGAATAGGCTACTTGCTAAGCGCAAACAACCATAAGTAACTAGCATGACAATTGGTAAATAGATTATGTCTTGTTGTTGTGGATCAAGTGCATCTACCGCGCCTTTTAGCGCGAGAGGAATACCAACATTTGCCAGTTTAGCAAAGGTTAATAGCGTTAAAGCAATAGCCACGCGGCCTTTAAATTCCCAGATGTAGGGCAAAAGGCTACGGATAGCTTTCCAATCTTGATTTTCTTTCATAAAAAGAAGTGTAGCGGATTATTAATTAATTGATAGTGATGACATTTCGTTAGCCTGAAATTGAAGCATAAAAGCCCTAGTCTTAGTTTTTGGGTATAATTAGCTGTTTTCTGAATTGAAATTAAAAAGTTTGTCCTAATTTATTGTGTAGGTTTTGAGGGTGAAAGTTAATGCCATTGTATGAATATCATTGTGATGCTTGTGAGCATGAATTTGAAGCATTACAAAAAATGAGTGATGAGCCGTTAGTTCATTGTCCTGCTTGTGATGAAGCGTCATTACGCAAGTTGGTTTCAGCTGCAGGCTTTCGTTTGAAGGGCGATGGTTGGTACGAAACGGACTTTAAAAGTGGTAAAAAACGTAATCTAGCGGACAGTGGATCTGATTCGTCAACAAAAAAGCCTGAAAAAACACAATAAAACCCTATCTCTCATTTAAAGAATTAACCTGAAATGAAAAAATATCTGATCGCTGGGTTGTTGGTGTGGATGCCGTTAGGAATTACTTTTCTAGTGGTACGTGCGATAGTGGATTTTTTAGACCGTACGCTACTATTGTTACCCTACGCATATCAACCAGATAATTTACTAGGTTTCCATATTCCAGGTTTTGGTGTTGTTTTAGCCGTAACAATGGTGTTGGCGACGGGCATGATTGTCGCTAACTTCTTGGGGCGGCGTATTGTTGTTGCCTGGGAATCATTATTGGCAAGAATTCCTGTTGTGCGCAACTTATATGCAGGCATTAAACAAGTTTTAGAAGCGGTGCTGGCTGCTGATGGCAAGTCATTTCGTAAAGTATTATTAGTTGAATACCCTCGTAAAGGCGTTTGGAGTCTAGCATTTATGACCTCATCTGATTTGGGGGAAGTTCAGGAAAAAACAGCCGGAGATGTTGTCAGTGTATTTATTCCGACGACACCTAATCCGACATCTGGTTTTGTGTTGATGGTGCAGAAATCTGAAGTGATTGAAATGGACATGACCGTTGAAGAGGGTCTTAAGATGATTATCTCAATGGGCGTTGCTGTGCCAAAATTTAATAAAGATAAGCTTATCAATGGCGTGAAGATTGATAAGCCGTAAAAACATAAATTGTAAAAACGAAGTGCCACACATTGATTGTGGTGTGACCCTAATAAATTGAACTATTGGAATTGAACTATGCGTAGCCATTATTGCGGCGATGTGAACGAAACATTGGAAGGTCAAACTGTAACAATTGCGGGATGGATGCACCGTCGTCGTGATCACGGTGGCGTTATTTTTATTGACTTGCGTGATCGTGAAGGTTTGGTTCAAGTGGTCTGTAATCCTGAAGATGCAGCCAGTTTTGCTATAGCCGAAGGTGTGCGTAGTGAATATGTATTACAAATTGAAGGAACTGTTCGATTACGTCCTGAAGGTAGCGATAACCCAAACATGAGTAGTGGGAAAATTGAAATTGTTGCTAAGCGCATGGATATTTTGAATAGTTCTGAAACACCACCATTCCCACTAACAGAACAAGCAGAAGTCAGTGAAGATGTACGTTTACGTCATCGTTATATTGATTTACGTCGTCCTGAAATGTTGCAAAAGCTACGTTTCCGTTCAAAAATAACCAGTCTATTGCGTCGTTTCCTTGATGATAATGGCTTCTTAGATATCGAAACACCGATTCTAACCAAGGCAACGCCAGAAGGTGCGCGTGACTATTTAGTGCCAAGCCGTACTCATCCAGGGGACTTCTTTGCCTTGCCACAATCACCACAATTATTTAAACAATTGTTGATGGTGGCAGGAATGGATCGTTATTATCAGATCGTGCGTTGTTTCCGCGATGAAGATCTACGTGCTGATCGCCAGCCTGAATTTACCCAAGTCGATATCGAAACTTCATTTGTTGAAGAAGAAGATTTGATGACGATGATGGAGGAAATGATTCGCAGCCTGTTTGCCAATGTTTTAGAACAAGCTTTACCTAATCCTTTCCCACGTATGACCTATGCTGATGCCATGACTCGTTACGGCAGTGATAAACCTGACTTACGCATTGATTTAGAGCTAGTTGAAATTAGCGACTTAATGAAAGACGTTGATTTCAAAGTATTCTCTGGTCCAGCGAACGATGAACAAGGCCGTGTTGCTGCTTTGCGTGTGCCAGCGGGTGCTGAGTTGAGTCGTAAATCGATTGATGATTACACTAAATTTGTCGGCATCTATGGCGCGAAAGGTCTTGCTTACATTAAAGTCAACGATCTTGATGAGGGCCGCGAAGGTTTGCAATCACCTATCTTGAAGTTTTTGCCAGACGAAGTCGTTGCCTCAATTATGCAGCGCACTGAAGCACAAACGGGTGACTTGGTATTCTTTGGTGCAGATAGCATTAATATTGTTAACGAAGCATTAGGCGCTCTACGCGTTAAAATTGGCCATGATTTAGGTTTAGTAAAACATGGTTGGCAACCGTTGTGGGTAGTGGCATTCCCGATGTTTGAATGGGATGCAAAATCTAATCGTTGGACAGCATTACATCACCCGTTTACAGCACCACGTGAATCTGATCTTGGCTTATTGGAAACAGATCCAGGTAAATGCTTATCACGTGCCTATGATATGGTGTTGAATGGTACCGAATTAGGCGGCGGTTCGATGCGTATTCATAAATCTGACGTGCAAAGCCAAGTATTTGAATTACTGGGTATTTCGAAAGAAGAAGCCGATGATAAATTTGGCTTCTTATTAGATGCTTTGAAATTTGGTTGCCCACCACATGGTGGTTTAGCATTTGGTTTAGATCGACTTGCCATGTTGATGACGGGATCGTCATCTATTCGTGATGTGATGGCATTCCCTAAAACACAATCAGCAAGTTGTTTATTGACCAGCGCACCAAGCGCGGTGAGCGAAGCACAACTAAAAGAGTTGAACATTCGTGTGCGTAAGCCAGCAACTTTGGTAGAGACCGCAGAGAAGTCTTAAGTCTAATATAACCACGAGGGCAGTTCAGATGAATGACATTACGCCAGTAACCTCTTGTAGCCAACAGCGATATGAGGTTCGTTCAACTGATCTGCCCTTGAGTTGTCCTATGCCAAAAATGACGCTTTGGGATGGCCACCCCAAAGTCTATTTAGATATACAAAGTAACGGTGAAGTATCGTGTCCCTATTGTGGTGCACTATACGTATTGGTTGAGTGAAAAATGTTATACACGTCGCTGTTGCTACCATAGTTAATGCTGACAACGAGGTGTTATTAGCACTTCGGCAAGCACATCAACATCTGGGCAATTTATGGGAATTTCCTGGCGGTAAAGTAGAAGTTGATGAAACGGCTTATGATGCCTTGAAGCGTGAAATTTTGGAAGAATTGGCGATTACGGTCATTGCTGCCAAGCCATTACTGACTGTTGCTCATGACTATGACGATAGGTCGGTTTTGTTGGATGTTTGGCATGTCGATAAATTTGATGGAACACCGCACGGTCAAGAAGGTCAAAGGTTACAGTGGTGTGCTATATCTAATTTAGTTGATATTGAGTTCCCATCAGCTAACCTACCTATTATTTCAGCTCTCCAAGCATTGTTATAATTTAAGCTAAGTATTTGAGTATTAAGGGTAATATAAAATGAGTCTTGCAGAAACAATTCCTAAAAAATTGCAATCAAGAATTGATCACATTATTGATAATGTCCCACCCAATCCGTGGCTGACAGAAGTTCAAAAACAAGATTATGTATCAAAGATTAAAGTACTGCTTGAACAAAAAAATGCCGTATTAATTGCTCATTATTATGTAGATGATGAATTGCAGGCGTTGGCTGAGCAAACAGGAGGTTATGTCTCTGACTCATTAGATATGGCTAATTTTGGTGCTCAACACCAAGCGAGTACTTTAGTTGTATGCGGCGTACGTTTCATGGGTGAAACAGCAAAAATTTTGAGCCCAGAAAAAACCGTCATCATGCCAACATTGGAAGCGGAGTGTTCTTTAGATCTAGGTTGCCCGATAGAAGAATTTAGTCAATTTTGTGACCAATATCCCGAGCATGTAGTCGTGGTTTATGCCAATACCAGTGTTGAAGTCAAAGCACGAGCAGACTGGATTGTAACCTCAAGTAATGCGATTCAGATCATCCAACATTTGATGGCCCAAGGTAAGAAAATAATTTGGGGACCAGATCGCCATTTAGGCCAATATATTAATAATAAAACCGGCGCTGATATGATCCTTTGGCAAGGACATTGTGTTGTGCATGATGAGTTCAAACTATATGAACTTGAAGCCTTGATGCAAAAATACCCAGATGCCGAAGTATTAGTCCATCCAGAAGCGCCTGAATCTATTATTGCTAAAGCAGATTTTGTCGGTTCAACTAAGCAAATTATAGCGGCGGGTAAAGCGTCAAAAGCAGATACCTTAATTATCGCTACTGATTATGGTTTATTTTATAAAATGAGCCAAGTGGTACCCAATAAACGACTCATTCCGGCACCTACTGGCGGCAAAAGTGCGACATGTAAGAGTTGCGCCCATTGCCCGTGGATGGGAATGAACACGCTGGTTAACTTGTACGAAACATTGCGTGATACCACCAATATGGTCGAGGTTGACGAACAAACACGTCTAAAAGCATTGATACCACTAAATCGAATGTTAGAGTTTTCATACCAACAAGGTATTTTGACTGCTGGTGATGCCTAATCACCATTGTTATCTGGCTGTAGTATCTCGGCCAAATAAACTAGTGATAGTCAGAAGGGTTGTATTCGTCTATGTCGAACTGTTCAATTTGGGATGACTTATCAGGAATACGATGATTTTCGGATGCCCAGTCCCCCAAGTCGATTAATTTACAGCGCTCGCTACAAAATGGTTTCCAGACTTGATCTTCTTGCCAAGGGACGGACTGGCCACACTGCGGACACTGCACGATAGTTTTTGACATCAGATAATCACCTTACATTGCACAAATGCTAAGTGAAAACTCAATATCTTCAGTAGCTTGCTTAGCACGCTGATTAATATCAAAGTGCATTAGACGTACTGTAAAACGATGTTTACCACCACTTATTTCTGGATAATACGACGTGTCATTCATCACTTGTACACGAATAAGTTGATTTGATTGGCTACTATCTAAATTTTGTTGGAAAAATCCGGCTGAAGCTGTAGCAGGTTTGAATCCGGTACTGCCACGGATTAATCTCAGTGATATTTCAATGGCGGCACGCATACTAGCAAATTGGTTTAGCCAATTGAGTAACTGATGTTTGCGGGTCTCATAAGGTGTATGTCGTAACCAGAAATGATAGGCGGGTAAATCAAAGTCACAACTTCCGCCTGGGATACTTGCACGCTGTCGAATGCTATATAGAAAATCATTTTCACGCAAAGTTTGACCGATGGCTGATTTACTAAGATGTAATGAATCTAAAATTTGGTCTAATTCATCAAGTAAATCATCGAGGGCGCGTTTATCGACACCTGGTGTATTTTCGAGTGCGGACAAGGTACTGACCAGACGTTCTAATTCTTTAACGATTTCTTGTTTTAGATCGCTACGTTCAAAAACAGACAAGAGACTGAGTAATCCATCAATTGCGTTACGATTATTTAATTCGTCATTATGTTTCAAGGCGTGATCAACTCTCGCGAATAAAAATTCAAGCCGAAGAAATGTGCGTATGCGCTCATTGAGCGGTTGTTCATAGATAATTTTTTCAGGCACAGGCGATTCAAATTAATTTAAGGATCGTAAAAATGCTTATTGTCCATGACTATCGTTATGCTGGCAACTTGATGGTGATTTATTTACCAGAGCAAGGTACTTTTTATGTAATTTATCGACTTGTTTCTTGAGGTTTTCAGGGCCATTATTATTAGCGATAACATCATCTGCACAGGCTAAGCGTTGCTGACGATTTACTTGGCTACTGATTATCAACTGAGCATCATGAACAGGCATGTTATCGCGCTCACATAAGCGACTAAGCTGTAGCGATAAATCAATATCAATAACTAAAACACGATCAACAAGTCCAGCCATGTTGGCTTCCACTAGCAAGGGAATTGCTAATATACAATATGGCGCATTCAAGGCAGTACTTTGCTGAATTAACTGCATGCGAATGCGCGGGTGAAGAATCATTTCTAAGCGTTGTTTTGCTTTATCATCAGAGAAAATGAGTTGTCGAAGATACTGACGATTGAGTTCGCCATTTGGCAGGCATGTAGTGTCACCAAAGGTACGGACAATTTCATTATAGGCTTCTTGCTTGGGCTCAACTAATTGTCTAGCAATGATATCTGCATCAATAATGGGGACTCCATATTGAGCAAATAAACGACAAACCGTCGATTTTCCACTGGCAATACCTCCTGTGAGCCCTATTTTTAACATAGGATGTTAGCCTGCACCCGTCCAGCTAAGATAGGCATAGGTAATGGCATCACCCCAAACTAATGCGATCCAACCCGCTGCTGCGAGGTAAGGGCCAAAGGGAATAGGGACATTACGTTGATGCTGGCCAAAAACAATCAGTGAGATACCGACAATGGCACCCACTAATGATGATAATAAGATGATCGATGGCAAAATCAACCAGCCAAACCATGCGCCTAAGGCCGCTAATAGCTTGAAATCACCATAGCCCATACCTTCCTTGCCTGTGACTAGTTTAAAGCCATGAAACACTAGCCATAGTGATAGGTAACCGGCCATAGCACCAATCACACTGGAAGATAAGTCGGTGTAAACAGTAAATAGGTTAAAGACGATGCCTAACCATAACAACGGTAATGTAATGCTGTCTGGTAAAAGTTGGTGGTCAATGTCAATAAAAGTCAGAGTGATGAGCGACCAGGTTAATAAAAGGGCGCCTAGACAAGTCCAATCAAAACCAAAATGCCAAGCGACAATGCCTGAAAGCAGTCCCGTTAAAGCTTCGATCAATGGATATCGTTTTGAAATGGGCGCTTTACACTGTCTGCATTTTCCCATTAAAAACAGATAGCTAATAACGGGAATATTTTCGAACGCGGTAATAGCGTGATTACAATGAGGGCAACGCGAACGCGGTGTGCTTAATGTAAAAGGTGCTACTACTTCGGACGTTTGATTGTTAAGCTCATCACATTGTGCCTTCCACTCCTGTTCCATCATGATCGGTAGCCGATAAATGACGACGTTGAGGAAACTGCCAACTAATAGGCCAAGTACGCTAACTACTAAGACCAACCAAAAGGGTGATGCTTGTAATAGTGCAATTAAATCCATTACACGATTTCGCTAACAAACACGATTAATAACATTACCTCAGTGTCTACATTTAATTAACATCAGACGACAGCACCCAGTTTGAATATCGGTAAGTACATAGCGATAACCAAAGTACCAATTAAACCACCTAAAACGACCATGATCATGGGTTCCATTAGCGCCGTCATATTATCAACGGCATCATCAACTTCTTGTTCAAAAAAATCAGCGACTTTGGCTAACATGGCATCAAGTGAGCCTGATTCTTCTCCAATAGCGACCATTTGCACGACCATATTAGGGAATATGTGAGTTTCTTTCATGGCGACATTTAATTGGGTACCCGTAGATACATCATCACGCATAACCATTGTAGCATCACTGAATACGATATTGCCGGTTGCTCCTGCAACCGATACCATCGCTTCAACCATTGGTACACCAGCCTTAAACATTGTAGAAAAAGTGCGTGCAAAACGTGCGATAGCGCCTTTTTTTTGAATGATGCCGATGACGGGAATTTTAAGTAACATACGGTCAAAGAAATGCTGTACTTTTCGTGAACGGCGCTTACCTTCCATGATGGCGTATACGGCACCAATGATTGAGCCGAAAATAATCCACCAATACTCTTGAAATACTTGAGATAGGCTGATAACTGCTTTGGTCAGTCCAGGTAAATCGGCACCAAAGCCAGTAAATAATGCTTCGAACTGAGGAATTACGAAGATCATTAAGATTGCAGTCACGACAAAGGCAACGACTATAATAGCGGTAGGGTAGACTAATGCTTTTTTAATTTTGGCTTTTAAAGCTTCGGTTTTTTCTTTATAGGCCGCGATTTCATGTAATAGGGTTTCTAATGTACCTGATTGCTCACCGGCATGAACTAAACTGATAAAAAGATCATCAAAATATAAAGGGAATTTACCCAGCGACTCGGCCAAACTTGTGCCTGATTCTACATCGCCTTTAATAGCTAAAATCATGTCCTGCATACTGGCATTTTCATGGCCTTCACCAATAATCTGCATTGATTGCATCAATGGAACACCGGCAGACATCATTGTGGCTAGCATGCGGCTGAATACCGCGATGTCAGAAGGTTTAATGGCCGGCTTTCTAGCTGCAAACAGATCTTTAGGTTTCTTTTTGACCTTGATAGGGTTGATACTTCGGCGACGGAGTATGGCTTTGACTTCATTAATACTCGCTGCCGATTCTTCGCCCTTGAGACGCCGGCCTTCTTTATTGGTACCCTGCCAAATAAAGACAGGATTAACCTTAACCTTTTTCTTGACTGCTTTAGTTGCTTGCGCCACGGATTACTCCTTAATTACTCGGTTTAATTCTTCAAGGCTCGTCATGCCTGCTGCGACTTTTTTAAGACCGGATTTTCTTAAGTCGTCGATACCTTCTTTTTCGGCTTGATCGGCCAAGGTCATCGCGTTTCCACCTTCCATAATTATACGACCCATTTCCTCAGAAATAGGCATCACCTGATAAATACCAACACGGCCTTTATAACCTAAAGTACAACTTTCACAACCCACTGCTTTGAAAATTGTCATACCCTTATCTACTTGCGTTTGCGTGAAACCTTCTTCTAATAGAACTTCGACAGGGATATTTTCGCTCTGCTTACATTTACTGCATAAGCGACGACCTAGACGCTGGGCAATAATCAGTGATACTGCTGAGGCGATATTAAACGCGGGAACGCCCATATTTGCTAAACGAGTAAGGGTTTGTGGCGCATCATTGGTATGTAAAGTTGAAAATACCATATGACCTGTTTGTGCGGCTTTAATCGATATTTCAGCGGTTTCCAAATCCCGTATCTCACCGACCATGATGACATCTGGATCTTGACGAAGAAATGCTTTTAACGCTGAAGAGAAGGTCAGGCCTACCGCAGGATTTATATTGACTTGATTGATGCCAGCCAAACTAATTTCCGCTGGATCTTCTGCGGTAGAGATATTTCTATCGTCAGTATTAAGAATACTAAGCGCCGTATAAAGTGATACGGTTTTACCGCTACCAGTAGGACCCGTTACTAGCACCATGCCATAAGGTTGATGCATGGCGTCCATGAATATTTTCTTTTGATCCGGCTCATAACCTAGAACATCGATCCCTAATTGTGCGCTAGTCGGATCAAGAATACGCAATACGATTTTTTCACCAAATAACGTTGGGCAAGTATTAACACGAAAATCAATCGTTTTAGTGGCTGATAATTTGAGTCGCATCCGACCATCTTGAGGCACACGACGTTCGGCGATATTTAACCGAGATAGTACTTTGAGACGTGCTGCAATTCGACCGCCGAGATTAACGGGAGCTGATTGGGCTTCTTGTAAAATGCCATCGATTCGAATCCGTACACGGTATTTTTTTTCATAAGGCTCAAAGTGAATATCAGATGCACCTGACTTAATGGCATGGGTTAAAATACCATTGATAAACCTAACAATAGGGGTTTCATCAACATCTGCAGTACTAGGTTCTTTTCGCTCTGTTGTGTTATCTGGGCCGAGATCAATATCATCTAAATCAGCGCCGCCAAAGTCATCAAATTTTTCGTTACTTTTATCTAAGGCGTGTTCAATTGCGGCCGTTAATTTTTGCTCTTCAACCAAAACAGCAAAAGTATTCATGCCGGTGCTAAATTGATACTCATCTAATGCTTGGAGATTAGTTGGATCTGACATGGCGACATGGAGCCGGTTACCGCGTTGATATAGCGGTAAGGCATGATGTTTACGAATAAGACTTTCTTTAATTAGCAACGTCGCGGCGACATCCATGCTCATAGCATCAATATCAAATAGGGGTACGCCGAATTCTTGCGATGCGACTAAGGCGATGTCATGGCTATTGAGAATTTTATTGCGCACTAAATAGCTAACAAAAGGCTGGTTAGCCTTCTTGGCATGTTTTTGGGCGGATAGGGCTTCTTCCTCACTTAACAAGCCATCGGTAATGAGGCGCCTTGCTAAACCGCTAAGTCTGATTGATTCCGGATTTTCCATATATGCGCGATGACCTAAAAGCTAAAGATTGTGTTAATTAGCACTTATATTATGTAAGTTATTCGATAATTTCTAGTTTGCAAGTCGAGACGAGCCACTTGCTTCCCGTATATACTGCTCACAATTGATCGATATTGGAAATAATAATGCAAAAGATGATGAGTTGGAAACGGCTAATATTAGTCATAAGTATTTTGACCGTATTAACTGCTTGTGGACAAAAAGGAGATTTATATTTGCCGGAAGATAATGCCTTGATGAGCTCGGAGAAATAACAAAAAATGGATTATTTTGATTACAAATCAGGTGAGTTATTTGCTGAAGACGTCGCCGTAGCGAACATCGCTGAGCAATTTGGCACTCCTACCTACGTATATTCTCGGGCGACATTAGAACGGCACTGGCAGGCATTTGATAATGCATTTTCAGGTCAAGCACATTGTGTTTGTTATGCGGTAAAAGCAAATTCTAATTTAGCTGTATTAAATATACTAGCTAGATTAGGCTCCGGTTTTGATATTGTTTCTGCTGGTGAGTTAGCTCGAGTATTAGCCGCGGGCGGACAGGCTAATCGGATCGTTTTTTCCGGTGTAGGTAAGACTGTTGCGGAAATTAGATATGCTTTGCAAGTAGGCATCCGCTGTTTTAATGTGGAATCAATACCAGAATTAATTCGGATTAATGATGTGGCGAGCGAATCAGATTGCCGTGCCGCGATTTCGATTCGGGTTAATCCAGATGTCGATGCGCAAACGCATCCTTATATATCCACAGGCTTAAAAGAAAATAAATTTGGTATTGCCATTGAGCAGGCGGAAACCGTCTATCAACAAGCGCAAGCCTTATCTCATTTAGATGTCGTGGGTATTGACTGCCATATCGGTTCACAACTTACCTCGGTCGCGCCATTTGTCGATGCTTTAAAGCGTGTTTTAACCTTAATCGATAAACTTGCTGAATTGGGTATCAAGCTTACTCATTTAGATATCGGCGGTGGACTAGGTATTACCTATCAAAGTGAAACGCCACCTAGTCCCGCTGAATATGCTGTTGCTTTGCGCACTTTATTAGTGGGTCGTGACTTAGAAATATTGTTAGAGCCGGGTCGTGCTATTGCCGGCAATGCTGGTATTTTGGTGACCAAGGTGGAATATATAAAACCGACAGAAGACAAACAATTTGCGATTGTCGATGCGGCGATGAATGATTTGTTGCGCCCAGCTTTGTACCAATCATGGATGGCTATTCAAGCAGTGATACCTGATGAATCTCTAGTGCCACAAAATTTTGATATCGTCGGACCTATCTGTGAAACAGGTGATTTTCTAGGTAAAGATCGTCTGTTAGCGATTAAACCCAATGATTTGTTAGCAATTCGTTCGGCAGGGGCTTACGGCTTTACGATGAGTTCGAATTACAATTCACGTCCCCGAGCGGCCGAAGTGATGGTTGATGGTGATAAAGTGTATGTTGTACGTGACCGCGAAACGATCGAATCCTTATATGCTGGCGAACAGCTGTTACCGGCGTAATGTAAGATGTTGAAATTTAGCAAAATGCATGGCATCGGCAATGACTTTGTTGTCATTGATGCTATTAATCAGCAGGTCGAGTTAACTACCAGTCAAATTAGATTGTTAGCCGACAGGCGTTATGGTGTGGGCTGTGATCAGTTATTGCTGGTCGAAAAATCTTCAAACCCCGCGGTCGATTTTAAATATCGGATTTTTAATGCCGATGGTGGCGAAGTGGCTCAATGTGGTAATGGCGCACGCTGTTTTGCTCGATATGTCTACGATAAAGGCTTGACTGCTAAAACCACTATTGCAGTAGAAACCGCTTCTGGGGTTATTTATCCCAGTATGAAAAGTGGTGGCGAAGTGACTGTAGATATGGGCTTGCCACAATTTACACCATCGAATATTCCTTTTGTGACAGAGCAACAATCTATTACTTATCGCTTGCCGATAGCGAATAGACAGGACGTAGAAATAGGCGCGGTTTCGATGGGTAATCCACATGCGGTATTGTTGGTGGATGATGTTAACACCGCCGAAGTGAATACCTTAGGGGCGATTATTGAACGACATGGTCAATTCCCTGAGCGAGTGAATGTTGGTTTTATGGAGGTGGTGAATCCCAGTCAAATTAATTTGCGAGTATTTGAGCGCGGTGCCGGCGAAACACTGGCCTGCGGTACCGGAGCATGTGCTGCGGTAGTAAGTGGCATTCAGCGTGGCTTATTAGCGCGAGAAGTAAAGGTTAAATTGCCTGGTGGTGAATTAGTAATTGAATGGTCTAATGACAACGCATCTGTCTGGATGACAGGGCCAACTACACACGTATTTGATGGGGAAATAGCATGGGCGACGATAAACTCGAATTAACCGCAGCACAGGTAGCTGCATATCTGAAAAAGCATCCTGATTTTTTTGCTTATCAGCCAGCGGTGTTAGATTCACTACAGCTATCAACCTCTCCTGAAGGCACTATTTCACTTGCGCAACGCCAGTTAGAACGCTGTCTGCAAAAAAATGAAAAATTACATGCCCAGCTCAATTCATTATTATTCAATGCCCGAAAAAATACTGAATTGCAATCGCGCGTGCATCAACTTTGTTTGCGACTGATGGATGCAAAAGGTTTAGATGAATTGTTACCACTACTGATGCATGAGCTTAAACAAGAATTTGAAGCAGATGAAGTGACGTTGCGTTTGTTTTATACCGGCGATGCTAAAATCGATTTACCAGTGCTTACTGATAATATCGTTCAGCATCATATTGATGATGAAGGTTTTAAAATTTTTGATAGTTTATTGGCCAAACAACAACCCGTATGTGGTCGATTAACACTGGCTCAAAAAACAGTATTATTTGGCGAACAAGCCGAGCAAGTCCAATCAGTCGCCTGTTTGCCTCTGGGTCATCAGCCATGTGCTGGTTTATTAGCGATAGCCAGTTTTAATGTCAATCGCTTTCATGCCGATATGGGGACTGACTATTTGAGTTTCTTGGGCGACATTACTATGCGCTTATTACGTCCCTATCATCACGCTGAACACGGTGAATAAGCAACAACAAACTATTGATGCTTTTTTGCAGTATTTAGCGCAAGAAAAACGGATGTCACCACATACGGTGAGTAATTATCAACGTGACCTCAAACAGCTAACTACTTTTTGTGAGTCATTAGAACTCGTCGTTTGGCAATCGATTAAAAGCAGTCATATTCGACAATTTATTAGTCAACTTCATCGCCAAGGTTTAGCAAGTCGTTCGATACAACGATCTTTATCGGCGACGCGTAGTTTCTATCGCTATTTGATCCGTGAAGGTTTAGCTGACAATAATCCCGCGCAAGCAGTACAAGCACCTAAAGGTGAAAAACGTCTGCCATCGACATTAGATGTCGATCAAATGACGGGGTTATTAGATGGTACACAGCAAGATACGATGATTGGCAGTCGTGATCGCGCAATGATGGAACTGTTTTATTCCTCTGGTTTACGTTTGGCAGAGTTACAGGGCCTTGATTTACGGGATGTCGATTTTGGCGCCGAGCTTGTTCATGTATTGGGCAAGGGAAATAAACAGCGGATCGTGCCCATTGGCACACAAGCGATAAAGGCTTTGCAACATTGGTTAAGTACGCGTAATGAACTGGGGTTTTTTGAACAATCTGCTTTATTTATAACTAAGCAAGGAAACCGATTAGGCGTACGATCCATTCAAAAGCGCCTTAGTTATTGGGGGAAAAAACAAGGCATTTCCGATAAGGTACATCCGCATCGGCTACGTCATGCCTTTGCTTCACATATGCTAGAAGCCAGTGGGGATCTGAGGGCTGTCCAAGAATTATTAGGCCATGCAGATATTTCTACTACCCAAATTTATACCCATGTGGATTTCCAACATTTAGCAAAAGTTTATGATGATGCTCATCCACGAGCGAAGAAAAAATAAGTCATTACGCCAATATAATTTATATATTAGGACGTTATTAATGAAAGTATTACCGGCTCAAGGTTCTTGCTCTAACTCAATAGTGATTGGTGCTTATTGCGACGTTATCCGTCTAAAATAGCAACGACCAACCGAGTTCTAGTTGATATTGCTTCATTTCTAGTTCAACGGTTTGAGTGTTGCTGATGGGGCCAGATATACTCTTTGCCGGTGCATACATCGCTACAAAGTTGATTTCTTGACTGCCATGATCAAATTTCTTAGTGAAACCCGCAGTGAAATGCTGTTCCATTACACCGGGAGCCAAAATATTGAAAAAGACTTCTGATTCTGGAATAGGTTGGTTGCCGTGGCTATAACCCGCTCGCCATGTCCAGTCATTACCAGCTTCATATTGCATACCCAGTTTCACGGTAGTCATATCTTTCCAGCCAAAACCAATGCCATTATTGCCGCCAAGGCATGAGGGACCGGTTTGAGCACCACCAAATTTAGCGCCGCCACATAAATTCATCGCTGGTTGCATGCTATTGCCAACGGCGTCGATTGAGCTATACCAGGTTTTTTGCACATCTAAAGCAAGGGTTAAATTCGCTGTTGTTTTCCATGCTAGACCAAGTGTCGCTGAAGCAGGAATATCCATATCACCCTGCTGCGCAAAGAGACCTTGGTAATCATCAAGCTCAGACATATAAACACGAGAACGATAACCACCACCAAACGTAACTACATCGCTCACTGGTAAAATAAAACCTAAGTTAATGCCAGCGCCGAAAGAGTTGTCATGACCATTATTAGTTAAATTTTGAGCTGAATTTGAGAGTCCGCCAAAATTAGTTAATCCTTTAGCTTCAAAATACTGATAGGCGAGAACGGCTGATACGCCAACTGCTACACCATTATTAAACTTGTAAGCAAAAGTGGGTGATAAAAATAACTGCGCTAGATCGACGCCAGCCGTTCCTGAGCCAAATGTACCTGCACCTCCAGCAGTATCTTTTGCAGAATAGCTGGTATTCATACCGCCATTACCATAAAGCGTTAAACCAAAAGCAGAATGGTCGTTTAGCTGCCATGTCGCGCCCGCTTCAGGAAGCACAAAATATTCACGACCGCTATCGACTTTTCCTGGTGCTAAAGCCGATTGTGGCGAAGCAGAAGGATTACCTGTTACTTCATAACTACGACGCGGACTAAATAGTGCGGCATTTATTTCTAGGCGGTCACCGACAAATACGATGCCAGCAGGATTGATTGCCGCAATCAGGGCTTCTTGAGGTAACGCCACGCCCGCGCCAGCCATACCGCGAGACTTGATGCCATAACCATGAGCTAAGTAGCCATTAGTGGCGAAAGCAGGCGAAATGAATAGGGCAAGCAAGCCTATTAATGATAATTGGCGAAAAAATGGCATGGCAGAGATGACCTGCTTGGATAAAATCAATAATTATACTGAATTAATAATTGATCGCATTATCTATTAGCCATTGATTTTTATATGGATATTAATGACGGATACTATTCTAGTCACGATGAAATATTAAGAGTTAGTGGGCTTGCTCCCAATTATCGCCAGTGCCGATGCCGACTTCTAATGGCACATCCAGTTTGGCTGCATTACTCATAAATTGTTCGATCTTAGCCTTCGCCATATCAATTTGCTCAACAGGCACTTCAAACACTAATTCATCATGTACCTGCATAATCATGCGAATCGAAGATTTTTCTGTGATAAGCCACTGATGAATATCAATCATCGCGCGTTTGATGATGTCGGCGGCGGTGCCTTGCATAGGCGCATTAATCGCCGTTCGCTCAGCATATTGTCGACGCATACCATTACTCGAGTTGATCTCAGGTAAAAACAAGCGGCGACCAAATAATGTTTCGACATAACCATCTAATTTTGCTTGCTCGCGAGTGCTTTCCATATAACGTTTGACGCCAGGATAGCGCTCAAAATAAGTCGTCATATAATCCGCTGCTTGATGGCGCTCAATGCCGAGTTGTTTGGATAGACCATGAGCCGACATGCCGTAGATTAAACCAAAGTTGATGGCTTTAGCACTACGCCGTTGATCATTACTGACTTTATCTAAACTCACACCAAAAATCTCAGCGGCGGTGTGGCGATGAATATCTTCTCCCGCAGCGAAGGCTTTGAGTAAACCCTTATCCTGCGATAAATGGGCCATGATCCGTAATTCAATTTGTGAATAATCGGCCGCGAGTAGGGTGTAGCCATTAGGAGCGACAAAGGCTTCGCGGATGCGACGACCTTCTTCACTACGAATAGGAATGTTCTGTAAGTTTGGATCTGAAGAAGATAAGCGGCCAGTCGCGGTCACTGCTTGATGATAAGAAGTATGCACTCGCCCTGTAGTTTTATTGACCTGCTCAGGTAAGCGATCGGTATAGGTTGATTTTAGTTTACTTAAGCTACGATATTGCATAAGCACTTGCGGTAATTCATAGCCTTCGTCTGCTAACTCTTGTAGTACGCCTTCTGCAGTTGAAGGCTGACCTTTCGGCGTCTTTTTCAAAATAGGAATTTCAAGTTTTTCATATAAAATGACGCCAAGCTGTTTGGGAGAGCCGAGATTAAATTCTTCACCCGCCAAGTCCCAAGCTTGTTGCTCAAGCTTATCGAGTTTATGACCCAATTCATCACTTTGTTGTTGCAACATCCAAATATCAATATTGACGCCATTGCGTTCTAGGGTATTGAGTACCGGTAATAAAGGCATTTCAAGCGTGGTATAAACTTCGGCTAGTGAAGGAATTGCCTGAACTTGTGGCCATAAGGTTTGGTGCAATTGTAAGGTTATATCAGCATCTTCCGCGGCATAAGGTGCGGCTTGTTCAAGATCGATTTGATTGAACGTCAGTTGTTTTTTGCCTTTGCCTGCAACATCCTCAAAGTGGATGGTCTGGCGACCAAGATATTTGTCAGCCAGTGAATCCATATCATGACGGGTTGCGGTGCTATCTAAGACGTAAGACTGCAACATAGTGTCATGTTGAATACCTTGTAGATCGATGTTGTGATTGAGCAATATGTGGCGGTCATATTTTAGATTTTGGCCGACTTTGTTATGTATTGGGTCTTCTAGTAAGGGTTTGAATAAGGCTAAAACATGATCAATATTCAATTGCTTAGGTGCGCCCAGATAGTCATGAGTGAGTGGAAGATAAGCCGCTTCGCCCGCTGTTACGGCAAAAGATAAACCGACAATACGCGCATCGAGATAATTTAAGCTGGTGGTTTCGGTATCAAAGGCGAATAACTCAGCATTCTTTAATTTAGTCAGCCAATGTTGCAAACGCTCTTCGGTCAAAATGGTTTCGTAATGGTTTTCGCGTGGTGCCGCTGGTGGGGTGGCGGAGGTATTTTTTTGGGTAGCAGTTGTGCGAGTTGCTGGTGGTGTTGCATTGCCGGCACGCACTAATTCTGTGGTCCACGTTTTAAATTCGAGCTTTTTGAATAATGAAAGTAGGGCGTCTTGGTCTTGCGGTTGAATATTCAATGTTGTCGGTGAGAAGTCCAATGGCACATCAAGTTTGATTGTAGCGAGTTGGTATGACAAGGGTAAAATAGGCGCTGTCTCACGTAATTTTTCGCCTAACTTGCCTTTAACTTCGTCAGCATGAGCAATGACACCTTCTAATGAATCATATTGTTGCAATAATTTAGTGGCGGTTTTGGGGCCAACACTCGGTACGCCGGGAATGTTATCCACTTTGTCACCCATTAACGCTAGATAATCAATGATCCGGTTCGGAGCAATGCCGTACTTATCCATAATGGCTTGAATGTCGGTGGTGGAGTTGTTCATGGTGTTGATCAGGGTAATATGTTCATTGACCAGTTGTGCCATATCCTTATCACCCGTAGATATGATGGTATTGATGCCTTGCTCAGTAGCTTGTTGCGCTAGGGTGCCAATTACATCGTCAGCTTCTACGCCATCAACCATTAATAATGGTAGTCCCATCGCCCTAACAATGGCATGTATAGGTTCGATTTGCTCGCGCAGATCATCCGGCATCGGCGGGCGATGCACTTTATATTCTGGGTACATGTCATTACGAAAGGTTTTGCCTTTGGCATCAAATACCACGGCAATATGTTCGGGATTGTAATCACGTAATAACTTACGCAACATGTTCACGACACCATAGACGGCTCCCGTAGCCTGACCATCAGCATTGGTGAGTGGCGGCATGGCATGATAGGCGCGATAGAGATAAGACGAACCGTCAACAAGGATGAAAGGGGGCGTTTGTTCCATGGCTATTTACTTTATATTTAGGTATTGAGTGATAGATTGCTATAATTGTATATTGGAAATGCTATCTTTAATTCGAAATTATACGGAGCACAAATCATGTTTAACAAATCTGCTGTTATGCCTATTGTATGCGTTGTTAGCTTGTTCATGTCAGGCAATGTTTGGTCGGCTGATTCAGAAGTGCCTCAGCCTCCCGTTATTCCTCAGCCACTGGCTGATGGTCAAAGCATTGAACCTGAAATAAATATTATTCAAAAAGAAGATCGCACGATTGAAGAATATCGGGCGAATGGTCAGTTATATATGATTAAAGTGACGCCTACTGTGGGTAAACCTTATTACTTCATTGATACTGATGGTGATGGCTCATTAGATTCCAAACAATTTGAGTTGCAGTCTGACCTGGTGCCAAACTGGGTCTTGTTTAAATGGTAAGCCATTTTACCTACTGAGTTTTATTAATGTCTGTTTATACTGAAGTTTCGCGTGACCAGCTTGTTGCGTTTTTAAATGATTATTCTGTCGGAGCCTTAGTGTCGTATGAAGGCATTAGCGACGGCATCGAAAATACCAATTATTTTGTCACTACCGAACAAGGTCAGTTTGTTTTAACACTGTTTGAACAACATGATTTTGGTGAATTAACCTACTTTCTTGATGTGATGACATTTTTCTATCAGCAAGGCATTCCTTCAGCTCATCCTGCCGCCGATAAACAGGGGTATTATCTAAAAAAACTATGTGGCAAACCTGCGGCTTTAGTGATGCGATTATCTGGTCGAGGTGTTAATTCTGTTGCTAATATTGCACAGTGTCGGGCGATTGGTGATGTGTTAGGAAAAATGCACTCAGTTGGACAGCAGTTCAAATCACACCGAGTTACTGAACGCGGCCCTGATTGGCGCCAGCAAATGGCAGAGATGTTGTTGCCACACCTTGATGATGAATCCGCTGAGTTATTACGCAACGAACTTGCCTTTCAAGCTAGATATATAGAACTCGATTTGCCTTCAGGGGTAACCCATTCAGATCTATTTCGTGACAATGCATTGTTTGACGGCGATGAATTGAAAGGCATCATCGATTTCTATTACGCCTGTGATGAATATTTACTTTATGACCTGGCGGTTGCGGTTAATGATTGGTGTGTTGATGAACGTGGTTTGATGGACACGCAACGCTATGAGGCTTTGATTAACGCTTATTCGCAACAACGAGAATTATCTGAAAATGAACTCGAAAATTTTAATCTAGTTTTACGAGCCGCCGCATTGCGTTTTTGGCTGTCTCGATTACAAGATAAATTATTTCCTCGCGAGGGTGAATTGACGCAGATTAAAGATCCGGATGCATTTCTCAACATTCTCCAACAGTATCGTCAACCACTCCATTACACAACGTTATAAACGATATTATTTAACAATCCCTACGAGATATATCTCATAACAACTCATTGAGTAACAGTTATGACGTTAAATTAGAGAGAATAGGCGCATAATTTATGCAGTATTTCTTCCTTTGAGATGTAGCTTGGACGTGTAGTTTTCATAGTATGGTCGATTAGTGTTTAATCGATACATCGTATGTATGTTAAATAATTACAAAAGGTTTAAATGATAGATAGCAAATTAAATGAATAAAATAATCGATATTGGAACAATAGATGATGCTTTTTCATCTGGTGGTAATCGTCTATGCTTTGTTGATTCCTCTAATCAGGCTAGATGCATTAAACTTGCCCTTGAGCATCGCTCAGCTGAAATTAAACGGGCAGAAAAGTCATTTCCAAACAACTTGCGATCACTAGCTTATTTTGATGAAAATATTTCAGATGAAAAGGTATATCAACGTATATCCTCAACAATAGGTGATGAAGCATATACATTAATCGCTCGATGCAATGGATTTGTGGAAACTAACTTAGGCCGAGGCTTATCATATGAAATGATAAGAGACAGTGATGGAGATATATCAATGACCTTATTGCACTACGTTTGGCAGTATGGTGCAACCGATGATTTGCAAGTGGCTTTGGACCACTTTATGTTCGAATGGGCGCGACTGGGAATGCCTTCAAGGAACATTTTATTACATAATATAGTTGTACAACGAACGGAGTTGAGAGTTTCTCGACTAATCGTTATTGATGGACTTGGTTGGCCAGACCTCATACCGTTGGGTTATTTCTGTAAATATATCGCGAGAAAGAAAGCTAAGCGTAAAGTAGCTCGACTTCCATCTGTAATTCAAAAATTATTAGACGATAAAGCCGCAGGTAGGACATTGCTGAAGTTTGGTGTCGATTTATGATGAATAACTTACAGTCCTCCTCTTGATTCGTTGAAACTATTTCTTCAAAGTAACTCCTTATCCTTGAGCTGATTCTTATCTTTTAATGTCATCGATGAAATTGATAAGGCCGCAATAAACCATATGACTTGCCCCCAACTTGAAGAAAAAAAGGATAAGTGTGAGTTGATTGGAAATAAAATAGCTAATAGTGAAAGAATATAACCTTTACTGAGGTTTTGATTGGGAATTCTATAAGACAAAGGTCGCCATATAGCAATAATAAGCCATACCGCTACAAAATAGCCTATGAGTCCTATCAAACCCGTGTCAGATAAAAACTCTAAAAGCAGTTGATGAGCGTGAGTTTGCCCTTGTTGCTTTTCTTTAGGCAGGCTGAAATCTATGAATGGGTCATCAGGAGTAGCATAGCTCGGATATGCATAGCGGAAGCTTCGGACACCAACACCATTGATAGGGTTGTCTGCAAACATCTTAAGAGCGGTTTCCCATATAGGAAGGCGAGATGATGACGCAGTATTAATGCTCTCATAATCAGCGGTTAAGCCCGTTAACGAATCGTTGAGTCGAGTTTGAAATTGCGGTGTATTAAACACCAATACGGTTCCAAAAATAATACTAGTTAACCCAGTAAGAATGGATTTCCTAGAAAAAGAAAATGCTTGCGGGCGGAATAAGGTTATGAGTAACAAGCTTAAGGCTAATAATGAAATCCATGCTGACCGATCACCACTAATAAGGATAGTGGTTGTGGCCAAGCATGTAATAAAAATAGCGGCGGTAGCATTTATCCTTTCATAGTAGGCTGTAATAGCAATCGCAATGAATGGAATGATCGTCAACCCAAGTCGGGCTGAGTCTCCAAAAACTCCACTTATACGGCTTGGTGAAAATGGAGGAAAACCGAACACGTTAAAGCCCGTAGCTAATTGGAGCCAAGCATCAACACACCAGAATAGTATGACACTTCCGATTCCAGTGGCTAGCCACAGGTGAGATTTATAATCTGTTAATCGGTTGATGATGAATATAGCTGCGAAGTAAAATCTGAGCATTCCCAGAACATTCTCTAATGAATGTGAAAAATTAACAGCATCAACGAGTGATATTAATGCCGGTATCCAGAAGCATAGGAAGAAATAACTGAAAAGTTTAAATCCATGAGACTGACGTAGTTCGTTAGTATTTTTTAATAAATCATAGCCACCAATTATTGCCATGATTAGAACAAATACTTCTACAGAACGACCGAATGGTAAAGCAATCACCGCTAGAAGAGGTAACCAAACAAATGGATTTTCGGGTTTTATTCTTCTTATAATGTTGAACATAAATTAGTCCTAGTGCTACTTAGCTTTGGAAATATTTAGAAAGAAAATTTCCGTTGAGTTAACCATGCTCTCTAATGAGAATGTTTTCTGGGACCAATTATACAATGTTTCAAACTCGGCATTGACACTATCAAGATCTGCCAAGCACGCTTCAATCTTGTCATGCATCGCATTACTATCTGATGGAGGAGTGAGAAACTGCTTCGGTAATATTTCATTGGGGGCAGGTACATCAGTAGATAAAACTGGTTTTTGCTGTAGTAATGCTTCAGCCATTACATAGTTAAAGCCTTCACGCTTAGATGAAATTACGATTAAATCAGCAGACTTAATCAAACTACTGGCATTATTGACATATCCGAGTAGGTGTACTGATGATGAAAGGTCTAAAGATTCAATTTGGTTTTCCAGTAATTTTTTAAGTGGACCATCACCTACAATTGCAAGATCAGCATCAATGCCTTGCCAAGCATTAATAAGCATCGCGAAATCTTTTGCTTCAACGAGTCTTCCTATCGATAAGATAATAGGACGAGGGATGCTTTGCTTGCATAAATCTACAAGTGTTGATTGAGAATGTTGTATAGGTTTTACGTCGAGACCGTTATAGATGAGCTGTTTTCTTGGATGAGTGAATTGTGCTAGAACCCCTTTACTGACGCCAATAACCGCATCCATTTTTTTGTAGCCATTCAAGTTTGATTTTAGATTGTGAATTGTAGCGACACATAGATAGGGTATAAAACGCTTTATTATGGCTAATAAGTTAGCGCCTTTACTTGCATGTCCATGCACAATATCTGGAGCTATGTTGCGAATAGTTTTATATAAGGACCAAAGTAGAAGAGGATTTCGTCTGCTCTTGTTCAAATGTAGATGGTGAATGATGATTTCGTTTGAAAAAAGCCCTGAAAAATTCTGTGGAACAATCACATTTACTTGATGACCTTTAGCCGCGAGGCCATTACATAAATCAACGAAATGACTCTCTAGGCCTCCGTTTCCATCACTAGCAATCAGTTCACATATTTTCATGATTTAGTAGCTTAATTTCAACAAGGCTTTATTAGTCTTTACCAAACAAGTCACGAGTATAGACTTTGTCTTGAACGTCACTGATATCATCAGTCATACGGTTCGCAACAATAACGTCGCTTAATGCTTTAAATTCATTTAAGTCAGTAATCACTTTAGAGTTAAAAAAGGTATCTTCTAATACCGGTTCATAAATAATAACCTCAATACCTTTGGCTTTGATACGCTTCATAATGCCTTGAATAGCGGAGGCGCGGAAGTTATCAGAGCCTTGTTTCATTACTAGTCGATATATACCCACTGTTTTCGGATTGCGTTTGACAATGGCATTGGCAATAAAGTCTTTACGGGTAGTGTTGGCATCAACAATGGCACGAATCAAGTTGTTGGGGACGTTTTGATAGTTTGCCAGCAGTTGTTTAGTGTCTTTTGGTAGGCAATAACCGCCATAGCCGAACGATGGGTTGTTGTAGTGATTACCTATTCTTGGATCTAGTCCCACACCGTCGATGACATGGCGTGAATTAAGGTCATGGGCTTCGCAGTAGCTATCTAATTCATTGAAATAGGCCACACGCATTGCGAGATAGGTATTGGAAAATAACTTAACCGCTTCAGCTTCCGTGGCGTTGGTAAATAACACTGGAATATCTTGTTTATACGCACCTTCAATCAATAAATTGGCAAAGGCGCGTGCGCGCTCGGAGTCTTCGCCGACGATAATACGTGATGGAAAAAGGTTGTCGTGTAGTGCTTTACCTTCTCTTAAAAACTCGGGTGAGAAAATAAGTTTTTCACAGCCTAATTCTGCTTTAATACGATCGGTATAACCTACGGGAATCGTTGACTTTATGACCATAACGGCATTTGGGTTTATTGCCATCACGTCTTTAATGACCGACTCAATAGATTGAGTATTAAAGTAATTTGTTTCAGCATCATAATCGGTGGGGGTGGCAATGACGACAAAGTCAGCATGTTGATATGCCTCTTGTTTATCTAATGTTGCTTTGAAGTTGAGCGATTTATTGAGTAAGAAATCTTCAATTTCAATATCTTCGATAGGCGCTTTTTTATCATTTAAAAGTGCGACTTTTTCTGGAACGATATCAATAGCAATGACTTCATGATTTTGCGAGATAAGCATGGCGATAGAAAGTCCAACGTATCCTGTTCCAACGACAGCTATTTTCATACTTGTTCCTTACATAGTTTTTGATAAATGTTTAATGTTTGCTGACACATATTTTGTAGTGTAAAGGGATGTTGAGTGTTGACTTGTGGCATAACATGTTGCCACGAACTAATTTTATTAGCCACAGCTTGGATATCACCAACAGCCACTTGACCCTCTGGAAAACAAATGGCCAGCTGTTCAGCTATGCCACCATGATTATAACCAATAACGGGCACACCCATGCTTAAGGCTTCAATCGTCGTGCGACCAAATGCTTCAGGTTCTTTGGCTAGTGACAACACGATATTAGAACTGGCTAGAATGTCTTGTAAATCACTGCGGTGACCAGTGAATGTAATATCTTTTTCCAGATGAAGTTCTGCAATTTTTGTTTTAAGTAATGTTAAAAAAGCCTGTTTACGAGGATGAGTCTCGCCGACGATAAGACCGTGAACGTTAATGCCTTTCGATTTCAGTATGTGAATGCAGGTAATGAGGTCTTCTTGACCCTTCCAGGCCGTGATACGAGCGGGTAGCGTTATAACCAGTTTATTTTTAAGTTGAGGATAGTCTTTATGCCACTGAGATAACCATTCGGTGGTGGGTTGGTAAGTCGGGGCATAGCGCTTGGGATCAATGCCTCGATGAATCACTGTAATGTTATCTTCTACTACGTTTGGGTAGTTTTCCGTGATGTAGGCCTTGATCATATTAGAGACAGCAATCACTCTTTCGCCAATGGTCATGATGGCACTATATTTATTGACTGAGTAGGGACCATGTACTGTTGTCACAATATGAGGTTGCTGTTCGACAGGTAGTTTTCGCCACGCGAGATAAGTAATCCATGCCGGTAGTCGTGAACGTAAATGGATTACATCGGGCGCTATCTCACGCAATATTTCTCTAAGCTGCCAGATATAACGCAAGGTACTTAAGCGTTTTTCACCGATGGGCAAAGTAATATGTGTAGTGCCTTCCTGCTCTAATTGATTAACTAATCGTCCTCCTGCAGAAATCACTAATGAACGATGACCTGCTTTTACTAGCGCATTAGCAATTTCTGTTGTGCCGCGTTCTACGCCACCGCTGTTAAGCGCAGGCAGTATTTGAATTACAGTAAGAGGTTTGGTCATTGATTCAATATCCAATCTGCCGCTCGTTGGGCTTCGTTAAGTTGCTGTGATGGTCGCGATAAATGCCGTGTTTTTTGCCATTGGCTAAAAGTCGTAATCATGCCTTTATTAATAAGTTCATTAATGCCTGAGACGATACGGTTATTTGTTTGTTTTGCTTGCAGTTTTAAGCAACCTACTGCCGCACCAGAGGTTACGGCTTCGTACAGCATGGACACACTATCAGGGGAAACCCATATTTGTCCTGCGGTGGCGACTTGCTGTGATAGCCAGTCGTTGCTTGTTTGACGATGATCGATAAAATTAAATGGACCTGGAATTTCGTTGATTTGAACTGAAAAACCTTCTGGTGTGCGACGTGAGTTAGCTATCGACCATGATATATCTGGCATATCGTTAAGCAACGTTGTTATTTGCTGAACAATGCTCGACGTATCCCACGCGTAATGTTTACTTGGCCCGCCGATCAGTATCATGCCTTTATTTTTATCATGATTGGTAGAAGGGATGACCGTGTTGATGACACCTTGGGTGATAAGGTTCTTAGGTGAAGTGGGCGGGGAATCATGTTGCGGGATGATCATTAGATCAAACCATGACATCGGCCAGTAAGGACGCATTAAAAGGATTCGTTTACCGCCAAACCATAAGTGGGCTAGTAACATGGGTAACTGTGTACGGCGTCCTGCTGCAATAAGGTAATTAGGCTTGGGTAATCGCGCCAGCTTTCGGTAGAGTCGACCAATGAGTAAAGTATATAAAAAATGCAGGGTATTTGAGGGAATCTCGATGATGTGATTCTCGACGGGTGTACGTGTCGCTAGCGCGTGAATTAAGCCACGCGTTTGGTTTTCATGACCTGGTTTGCCATCAGTAAATTGCCAACTTACAACCTGAACAGGCATAAGATTTAGTGCAAGGTGCTATGAGCAACATAAATAAATAGCGTGCCTGCGGCTATCAGCGATATTTGTTGCAATGTTTCAGATAATTTTACTTTGTGATGTAAGCCCGGAATAAGATCCGCCACCGCGACGTAGATGAAGCTAGAGGCGGCCACTATTAAAATATAAGGCAATAATTGTTGCATATCTGATAAGGTGAAATAGGCAAGTAGTGCACCAACAACCGTACCAAGGCTAGATAACATATTGTAGTACAGTGCTTTTCTTCGTGAAAAACCGCTGTGTAATAAAATGACAAAATCACCGAGTTCTTGTGGGATTTCATGGGCGGCAATAGCCAATGCCGTGACGATACCAAGGTGTGTATCGGTCATAAAGGCGGCGCCAATTAAAATACCATCGACAAAGTTATGAATAGTATCGCCGATTAAAATTAAGGTGCCAGCGGCTTTGTTTTTATTGTCTTGATGATTATGTTGAGCATGGTTATGACTGGATTCATCTTGATCTAGCTCTGGCAGATGTCCTTCGCAATGATCACTATGACAATGACGCCATAACACCATTTTTTCTAGCAAGAAAAAAGTGAGCAAACCTAATAGTAAGGTGAGTCCAATATTATGAGGATCAATGGCATATTCATGCTCCATCGCATGAGGAATCAGACCTAGAAAAGAGGCGCCTAATAAGGCACCGATGGCAAAACTGACTAGGTGCGGCACCGCCACGTTACGCGCATCATTTGATAAAAGTAAAAATGATGATGCGACCATGACACTTAATAAACCGCCAATCAAACTGAAGCCAATGATCCAGAGCAATAATTCCATAACAATCCAAGGGGATAAATCTAATTTGAGAGATCATACCTTATTTATGGCTGATCCAGATCATCGATGCCATTCTGCCGGTGATGTCATCACGGCGATAGGAAAAAAAACGTTGCTTATTGCTGGCGGTACATAAATCGCCACCGAAGATGGCGTTGACCCCGAGAGCAGTTAAGCGTTGTCTAGCAAGTAAATAAATATCAGCTAAATAGTGTGTGGCGTCAGTTTGTTGAAATGCCTGAATAGCTTTTGCTGAATGTTGGGTAAATGTTTGATAAACATCGGTGCTCACTTCAAATTGATTTGGGCCAATTGCGGGACCAAGCCACACCAGAATATCTTGGGGAGCACAGCGAAACTCAGTAATCGTTTTTTCGATAATGCCGGCGGCTAAACCACGCCAACCAGCATGAATTGCAGCAACGGTATCGCCTTGTTTGTTACACAATAACAGCGGCAAGCAATCGGCAGTCATAATGGTACATATGTGATTATTTTGCTGGCTTACAATGGCATCGGCATCGATGTTTAGTTGCCAGTCAGTACTATTGATAACGCGGATGCCATGTATTTGATTTAACCAACGTGGTGATTCTGGTAGTTGGGCGACATCGACTAAATACTCACGATTTTTAATGACGGTATTAGGCTCATCACCAACATGAGTGCCAAGGTTACAGCCATCATAAGGCGGTAAACTAAAGCCGCCTTGGCGTGTAGTACTAAGCGCTTTAATGGTGTCCGGTGCCGGCCAGTCAGGGAAAATAAGGCTGTCAGTAGTCATCGTGGAATATTTAAGTAAGTAGCCCACTGATTAAATAATGATTCATCTGAGGCGGCGATAGTGGAAACTGGTTTTAGGCTATCACTACGCAGTGCTTCGCCTTCAAGCGTCATGGCCAGCGCGCCAGCTTCTGATAAAATTAATTGTGCTGCGGCATAGTCCCATAACTGTTGTTTGCCATGCAGATAAATATGACCTCGCCCTGCGGCGATCCAGCATAATTCTAAGGCAATGGAACCCAAACTACGTTGAGAACCATAAGGACGATGTGTGACCAATTCGGTAGCCAACTCCGGCGTTAAGCGCTTGAAGTCAATCATTGCAATGGCGTCTATTAACTGCAAACCAATGTATTGGCTACTAAGTTGCTCATTATTTAAATAGGCACCTTTGCCACGTTGCGCTGCAAAACATTCCTCACGAATGGGGTCATAAACCAAGCCCAAGGTAACGATACCGTTTTCAATTAATGCCAGCGACACACAAAAATAAGGCACACCTGCCGCAAAATTACTGGTGCCATCTACAGGATCGAGGCACCACAATGGGATATCTGATGCTAATAATGCGTGTTGTTGCTCGGCTGACATTTCTTCGCCTAATAAGGCGATATCGGGATAAGCCTCATTTAAACGAGAAGTCAACCTAGCCTGCATGACTAAATCGGCTTCTGTCACTACACTGCCATCATGTTTATAGTTGCGTTTTACCGAATTAAAACGAGGCAGTAGCTCCTCCTTACTGGCGGTAATGACGATGTTTTTCAGCTGTTCTAAGTCAATATTCATTGTTAGAGTATAGCAATACCTTTTAGCTAACATTCAAACACTAGACAACTCCATGTAAACTAAGCCCAACCCTTTTGATTAGCGATGATGAAAAATTAATGCGAATTACACGATTTTATTGCCCTGAACTTAACCAAAATACTGACCTGTTCATCTTGCCTGATGCTGCACATCGTCATGCCGTACAGGTGCTGCGCTTAAAACAAGGTGATGCTTTGCGTTTATTTGATGGTCGAGGCTTGGAGGTTGATGCGGCGTTAGAAGTCGTATCTAAACGTGAATCATCAGTGCGATTGCTGTCTAAAGTGACGGTGGAAAATGAATCCCCCTTAACGATTACCTTATTACAAGGTATTTCACGCGGCGAGCGTATGGATTACGCTTTGCAAAAGGCCGTGGAGTTAGGTGTCACACGAATTATTCCTGTAGCTACTGAACGCTGTAATGTCCAACTTTCAGGCGGGCGAGATGAAAAACGCTGGGCACATTGGCAGGGGATAGTCGTCAGCGCCTGTGAGCAAAGTGGCCGTAGCGTATTACCTGATTTATCAACTGTGATGCAGTTGGAAGACTCGCTGATAGTAAATAAGCTAGGATGCCGCTTGGTGTTAGACCCACTGGCAGAAAAGGGCTTTACAGCATTAGAACAGCAAGCAGACATCACCTTGTTGATTGGTCCTGAAGGCGGTTTGAGTGAGACTGAAATAGGGCAAGCAAACGCCGCTGGCTTTCAATCCGTTTGTTTTGGGCCTCGCATTTTACGAACAGAAACGGCGACGGTGGCCGCTCTGGCTGTTGTGCAAACCCTGTGGGGAGACTTAGGGTGATTGATAATGGTTTAACTATTTTGTTATTGTTGGGCTTGCTGTGGTTTTGGTGGGATAGCCGTGGTGTAGCTGAGCTGGCGATTGAGGCGGCACAGCGGAGTTGTAATCAACATGGTGTAACCTTTTTGAATGATACGGTGGGTTGGAAAAAAATACGATTAAAGCGTAATCGCCATGGCCGTGTTCAAATTCAGCGTTTCTATTTTTTTGAGTTTGCCAGTGATATGCAACAGCAATATAGCGGTGAAGTTATTATGTTGGGTCATCAGGTCAATAAAGTGAATTTAGATGTCTATCGCATTGGGTGATATGGCGGAAATCTAGGAAAAATAATGCAGCAGATAGCTTTGGTAGTAGATGATTCTCGTGTGGCGCGGATGACATTGAGCAAGTTACTAGTTGCGCACGACTTGCAGGTTGTTGAGTTGGGGAGTGGTGAAGATGCCTTGGTGTATCTGAAAGGCGACAATGTTAAGCCAGACATTATCTTCATGGATGTGATGATGGGTGGGATGGATGGTCTGACGGCAACGCAACAAATTAAGGCTGACGACAATTTAAAACATATACCCGTTGTGGTGTGTACTGGTCATGATACTGATGCCGATCGTGCAAAATCTCAGGAAGCGGGCGCGGTGGCAACCTTAACGAAACCACCTAAGGCCGAGGCATTGGATGCCATTATTGTCGAATTAGCTCAGCATATCGCAATAGCTCCTCAAGCAGGCACTACTTCATCGCCTATAGATTCCACTGAATTATTGACTGAACTGAAGGCTTTGGTTAAGCAAGATTTACAACCTAGGATGCAACAAGAACTTCGTGGACTTGCGGAAACGGTAAGTCGCCAAGTAGCTAACGATACTGCGGAACACCGGATATCTGAACAGCTAGGTTTATTAAGTAATCAACAACAACCTCAGCTGGATGAAAAGAGCTTACTTGCAAATGTCATAAAGACGATTGAGCAAGATCTATTACCTAAAATGCATAAAGACGTACGTGAAATGGCTGAGGATATTAGTCGCCAAATCGCGGCTGATACCGCAGAGCAAATGGTGGCTGAGCAGGTTAAATTATCCGTTGACGCCATGTTGCCAGCATTAAAAGAGCAATTGTTAGCACAAGCACAACGAGTGACAGAAGATCTAGCTAACTCCGTTGCCAAACATGCCGCGCATGATGCCGTTGCCAATTCGGCAGAAAAAGCGGTGCAAAATGCAACTCAAGAATCTGATTTGCCTAGACAAATAATGGTCATGTTAAATACCGAAGGAAAAGCCTGGTTGCAACGACATGAGCAGCAAATGTTTGAGCCGTTAATGCAACAAGTTGAAGCTAAATTTGCACCCATGGTCATGACGTATTTGAATGATCATTTAACACAAATGATTGCGCCGATAGCACGTACCGTTGTAGAAGAATCTCTAGCTGGAACGAAATCTGACACCGATGCCGTGACCAATATAAGCAACGACAATTTGGGGCTGGAAGAGTTGAGCCAACAAGTATCGATGTTGAAAATGGTGGTAATAGGATTGGGTGGCATGGTGTTGGCCTTAGTGGTGGTCATGATCTTATAAATGAATATAGCTGAAGCCCTGCGTTATGGGCATGTGGAACTTAGTGATGGTGATAGTCCTGATATAGATAGCCGAGTACTGCTATGTTATCTGCTCGATTGCCCAACATCTTATTTACATGCTTGGTCAGATAAATTATTAACTGACGAGCAACAAGCGCGGTGGCTTGCACTTATTCAACAGCGGCAACAAGGATATCCCGTCGCATATTTGATGGCCAAACGAGGTTTTTGGACCTTGGATTTGAAGGTGACGGCCGATACTTTGATACCGCGACCTGATACCGAATTGTTAGTGTCTCTAGCATTGGAAAAGCTCAAACCTGCAATGTGTGTGGCGGATTTGGGTACAGGCTCGGGGGCTATCGCATTATCATTAGCTAGTGAGCAGCCAGCGGCCCATATAATTGCTATGGATTTTTCGATGGCGGCATTACTGGTAGCAAAAGAAAATGCACTCAATCATCAGTTAAGCAATGTGTCATTTTGGCAGGGTAGTTGGTTAGCCGCTATCGCTGATAAGTCATTTCATATGGTGGTTAGTAATCCTCCTTATATTGAGGCCAGTGACGTTCATTTGTCGCAAGGTGATGTGCGCTTTGAACCTCTGTCAGCATTAGCTTCAGGAATCGATGGTTTAGACGATATCCGCCTGATAGTGAAACAAGCGCAACGATGTTTAAAGACTGGTGGCTGGTTAATGGTGGAACATAGTTATGATCAGGCGCTTAAAGTACAGCAGTTATTCAGCGATGCGGGCTTTAGCGAGGTCTCATCACGGCAAGATTATGGCGGCAATGACCGCGTTACAATAGGAATAGTCGCTGTATAATTCTGAACCTAACTGCTTTATAGGTGCAACAATCAATGAATGATGATCAACTTTTACGTTATAGTCGCCAAATTCTATTACCGCAGATAGATATAACGGGTCAGCAAAAACTACTTAATAGCCACGTGCTGGTTGTGGGTCTGGGTGGGCTTGGTTCACCTGTTGCCCTGTATTTGGCTGCCGCAGGTGTTGGTCATTTGACCTTGGTCGATGATGATGTTGTCGAATTATCAAATCTGCAACGGCAGATCATTCATGGCGAACAGGATATTGGTCGCCTTAAAGTGGAGTCTGCTGCAGACAGCTTACGAGCCCTAAATAGTAGCGTGCAGATTGACACTCACTCAACTAGGCTCAGTGAACAAAACTTAAATAAGGCAGTCACCGCGGCCGATGTGGTGGTAGATTGTAGCGATAACTTTGCTACGCGATTTTTATTAAATAAAGTCACTCAGCAACTCAATACGCCGTTAGTCTCAGGTGCAGCAATTCGTATGGAGGCACAGGTAACGGTCTACGACCCACGACAAATCGGTAGTGCGTGTTATCGTTGTATCTATGAAGATAATGGCGAGTTACAACAAACCTGTTCGGAAAGCGGCGTATTATCGCCTTTATTAGGAATCATCGGTAGTATGCAGGCAGTGGAAACCGTGAAGTTATTAACTGATATTGGTGAATCATTAGCAGGCCGATTAATGATCCTCGATGCCCTAGCCATGACTTGGCGTGAACTTAAATTACGACAAGATCCCGATTGTCCAATATGTAAAAAAGTGTCTTAATCAGTTGCACTGCCTTCAGTACACGATCTGAAGAATGCTGATTACCCCTGATGCCTTGTATTTGATTATTTCATTAAATACGTGTGGTGCATTAGATCTGCGAGGGTTTTATCTTCGTGACAAAAATTGATGAGGTTGAACTATCAAGATGAGTAACCGTATGAATAACGTAGCGCTTGAACAAGCTGCAGAAATTGCATTACAACAAGCAAAATCACAAGGTGCTACGGCAGCCGAAGTTGGCGTCAGTCATAGCAAAGGCCTGTCCGTTAGTGTACGACAAGGCGATGTTGAAACGCTTGAATATAATAGTGACACAGGTTTAGGCGTTACTGTTTATTTTGGTCAAAGCAAAGCCTCTGCTAGCACCTCAGATTTAAAACCGGCCGCAATTGCTGATGCCGTAAAAGCTGCCAGTCGCATAGCTAAACATACCCAAGCAGATGATTGTGCGGGTTTAGCGGATGCAGATTTGATGGCAACCGAGTTTCCTGATCTGTCTTTGTATCATCCTTGGGATATCGATGCGGAACGCGCGATCATAATTGCCACCGAGTGTGAACAAGCAGGTTATGACGTTGACCCACGCATTAACAATTCAGAAGGTGCCAGTGTATCAAGCCATGAAGGCGGTCGAGTATATGCCAATAGTCATGGTTTTATGGGTAGTACGATTAGTAGTCGCCATAGCCTGGCATGTACTTTAATCGCCAATGACGATCGTGGCATGCAACGTGATTATTGGTACGACATTGCCCGTGATGCCGCAGATTTAGACTCGGCCAGAAATATTGGTCAACGTGCGGCCAAAAACACCTTACAACGCTTAAATGCCAGGACAATGACCACGGGTTCTTATCCGGTTATTTTTGCCGCAGAAGTTGCGCCATCTTTGTTTGGTCAATTTATTTCAGCAATTCGTGGCGGTGCTTTATATCGCAAATCAACGTTTTTATTGGATCATCTAGATAAACAGGTTTTTCCTGAGTTTATGCATATTCATGAACAACCACGCTTAGTAAAAGCATTGGGTAGTGCAAGCTTTGATGGCGATGGCGTAGCAACACAAGCACGTGACATTATTACCGATGGCGTATTGCAAGGTTATGTTTTAGATAGTTATTCTGCACGTAAATTAAAAATGACAACCACAGCAAATGCGGGTGGTGTACATAATTTGACAATTGATAGTGGCAATCTGAATTTTGCGGGCTTACTCAAAGAAATGGGCACTGGCATTGTGGTAACGGAAACGATGGGCATGGGGGTGAATATTGTTACTGGCGATTATTCGCAGGGTGCGGCAGGTTTTTGGGTAGAAAATGGCGTGATTCAATATCCGATAGATGAGTTTACTATTGCCAGCAATTTACGCGATATGTTTATGGGTATTCAGGCAGTGGGTAATGATGTCAATATGCGGGGTAATACTCGTACCGGTTCAGTTTGGATCGATAAGATGAAAATTGCCGGCTAGTTTTTGGTTTTACCCGTTAGTTTTTTTATAAGCGGCTTCAATAATATCGGTAACATCAATCAGATTGCCGATGCCAAATAAGCCATATAAGATGTCTCGAATTTGTTTCACTTTATGCGGTGTTTGATTCCGTAGGCTACGCAATTGTGTTTTGAGGTCGTCTTCATCATCTAATGCATTTAATGGAATGGGCATTAAAGAGCATTGGAAGAAGACGTAGTGCTCATTTGCCAGGGCTCTACTAATAAATAATTCTTTTCCGGCAGAATATGAAAAGTCAAAATCAGTAGTAATTATCCAGTCATTATTTTTGGCTTTGTTTTGGTAGCAATATAGACCAAAATTGACGCTACTATTGTCTCCACTAGATTTATTTTTAATTATTTCAGATAAAGGCACGACCATTTTTGCTAATGCCCGCCAAAGTGAATCATGTTGATCCGCATGGTTAAATTGGGTTGTTGCAATGGCCTGTAATATTCTTTTTTGATTCGAATTAAGCCCAAAGTAGAGTGGGATAGAAGAGATGGTTGCCGGCAGTAATTGTCGATAGATCGAGGTTTCTTTGCCGGCTATAAGATCACGATTGTTGATTACAAGCTTGTCTTTATTACGTTCAATTACTGACTCGAAAAATTGATTTATGCTGACAGGGCTTAAGTGTGATAAGCGCTGTAAACCTAATCTTGTGCGTCCTTCCGCCAATGCCATCTTATTTTTCACTAAAAATGAAATACCGAATAAATCATGTTTATTGGTTTGATTCTGCCAGCGAGTAAAGTCGACGGTAATTCGAGCATCTTGGGGGATTTTGATGTCATTGGGAATGTGAAGTGACAAGCCGTCTCGCGAGAAATCTATAGTAGAAACATTGAAAAATTGCTCACCCAGATGAGCAACAACTGGCGTGTTCACAAAGAACCTTTGGCGAGAACGTTGGATGTAATGTTTAAACGAAGTAGCAATGGGTAATTGCTCTTGAACGGTATTGACGATACTAAACTGGCGCAATTCATTTTCACTAAATACAACTTCTGGATTGATATTTAAACAAACACTCGACAGATCGATAATGAAAATAGTTTGAGTAATCGAGCTTAGGCGGCTTGATAATACCTTGCCATAGTTTGGGTCTAGATTGCTTATAAAGGCGAGTTCATCATCAAAAATAGCAGGGTTAAACTGTTGCTTGGCGGGCTGTAATAGTAATAGATGACTTTGTTGTTGCTGATGATGTAAGTTCAATGCTTTGACTGTTAAAGTAGGGTCACTGCGAGGAACGGCAATACTTTTTAGGGTGTTATTAATCTTGAAAATAACCAGCAGATAATCTTCACCACTCAGCATGACTTGCTTTATAGGAAGTAGCGATAAATCTGTTTTATTAGTATTATTTAAGCATTCAAGTATCTTCTCTCCACCGCGCATTAAGTGAAAAGCTTTTATCGGTTCTGGATCATTTGAATCACTTAACCAAAGTAGCGGTATATTTAACGATCGAGTGAATAACCTTAGATAATAAAGACTGGCTAGATTAAAAATCGAATCATCGAGATCAATATGGGCAGGATTATCGTGTTTTTGCGTCCAATCATCAAACCAGTTTGTTACGGAGCTATTGTCATCTCGATTACGGACCAATATCGCGTAAGTATATTTTTCATCATGTTCAATTTGAACAACTTTATAGCTTATTTTGGTCAGTAAATCTGTAGTTTCTGCGTGAGCTAAGCCCTTCAAGCCTGAAAAAGTGACGTTGACATAGTCGCCCTGCTCTATGGTGTGAGCGCGACGCAGGGTTATTTTGATCGCGCTACTGGTGATGTCGATAGTCGAGCCATGATAAAGCACATCGGCAATGGCGATATCAATCGGGCTAGCATAAACAATACGCCGTTCTTTACGCTGTAAAATTTGATCAAAAGGGATATGTTGGGGTTGAACAGGATCTTGGTGCAATATTTCTTTTTTAGTGTCAAAAGTGACATTTTGCTGTTGTTGCTCAAGCATCTTCAATGCCTTGAGCAAGGAGTCATAAACCCCCATGGTGTAACGACCATTAAAGCGATCTAATAATTGCTTTGCAAGTAAATAAGCCCGGTCATCGAGATAATGAATGCGATCACCAAAGGTATAAGCCTGACACTCACCTGCTACCTTACCGCGTAAGTCGATAATACGGTTGCAGGGTTTATTTAATCTTTGGATTTCTAACTGGCGTAAAAAGGCTTCATTTCTGGCGGAAGTCTCGTTGTCTTTAGCCATCAGATGGTTATAAGCTTAGACCATATTCAGCAGGCGTTTTAGCTTGAATACTCAGTGCGTGAATGTCGTTGATCATTAAGTCGCCCACTGCTTCATAGACCAAGCGGTGTCGTTTAATGAGTGATAAACCATCGAAAGCCTCACTTACGATGGTCACTGTGTAATGACTGCCACCGGTGTTGCCAGCATGACCTGCATGCAATGCGCTATCGTCTTGCAGTTCTAAATAGTTTGGATTAAGGCTGTTGAGCGCTGTCTGTAGTTTGCTTGTGGTATCGGTCATGGTAATACTTTTTTGAAGGGTTTAACGACAACTTTAGCATATACGCCTGCTTCAATATAAGGATCGGCATCAGCCCAAGCTTGTGCTTGTAACAAATCGCTAAATTCCGCGACTACCAGACTGCCGCTGAAGCCTTCTTGACCCGGATCTTCACTATCAATTGCAGGATGAGGACCGGCTAATATCAAGCGGCCTTGTTGTTGCAATTCGTTTAGTCGAGCAAGGTGCGCAGGTCTGGCCACTAGTCGACGACTTAAACTGTCAGCAACATCCTCGCTCATGATGGCATAAAGCATTATTTACTATCCTCAGAAGACTCAGATTTGGGAGATTCACTCGCATGTTTAGTGAGATATACTGATTGGCCGATGATAAACACGATCGTTAAACCTAATAAGCCAAATAGTTTGAAGTTGACCCAAGTCGCTTCATCAAAGTTAAACGCAACATAGAGATTGGCTAAACCTGAGCCGATAAAAAATAATACCCAAGCAATATTAAGTTTGAACCATATCGCAGTGGGTAATTGAATATGCTCTGCCATCATGCGTTCAAGTAATGATTTGTCAGTAAACACCTGGGAGCCGATAAAGGCCAGTGCAAATAGCCAATTGACCGCAGTGGGTTTCCATTTGATGAAGTCTGGGTTTTGTAACCAAAGTGTTGCACCACCTAATACCAGCACAAGAGCCAGGGTTATTATATGTGATTTTTCGACTTTTCTTGTTAGTAACCAAGTGATAGCCACTTGTAATACTGAAGCGATAATCATCACTGTTGTGGCGACATATATGCCCTTGATATCGTATTCCTGCCCACCCCAATGATAGATGCCACCACCAAGTTTATAGGCGACAAAAAATAGTGCAATCGGTAGGAAATCAAAAAATAGTTTCATGGTGTTTTTTTGCTTTAAAAAGTAACGACCATCATTTTAACGTAAAATGGTAAAAATGACTTGTTATGACTTACATTCACACTCGACTGCATCTGATGGTGCCTTGTCGCCAGAAGATCTTATTGCCCGCGCGATAGCGCAGGGCGTTAATGTCTTGGCATTAACCGATCACGATGGTACTGAGGGCATTGCGAAGGCGCAACTGGCCTCACAAAATACTGATTTGACCCTCATTGCCGGGGTGGAAATTTCGGTAACCTGGGGAGGTGGCACCGTTCATATCATTGGTTTGAATGTGGATGTCGACAATGCCACCTTGCAGCAAGGCTTGATGGAAATGCGCACTTTTCGTATTGGCCGTGCGGCAAAAATGGCTGAAAGATTAGAAAAAGCGGGCATTACTGGCGCGCTTGATGGCGCTCGAAAATATGCCTCCGACGTTATGTTGGGTCGATTGCACTTTGCTCAATTTCTGGTCGAACAGGGGCATGCCAAAAATATTAACGATGTTTTTAAACGTTTTCTGGTGAGGAATAAACCGGGTTATGTGGTGGGTGAGTGGGCTAGTTTGACTAATGCGCTGACATGGATCACAGCCGCTGGTGGCCAAGCGGTTATTGCGCATCCTGCACGCTATAAAATGACCGCCACTAAACTGCGTAGGCTAATCACTGACTTTAAATTCGCTGGTGGCGTTGGAATTGAGGTGGTATCAGGTCGGCAACATCCAGAAGAAGTTAAGAATTTGGCGCGATTGGCCGAACAGTTTGAATTATTGGCTTCTTGCGGTTCTGATTTTCACACGCCGGATAATACATGGGTGGAACTTGGCCATCTGGCAGCATTGCCCAAAAGTTGTGTGCCTATTTGGTCGGTGTGGTAATCAAAGATATTTTGAGCATTAGCCTGAGCAACAGGTCTTTAGTTGTCATACCTTTTGACAAACAAAATCTCTAACTCACATAACTGAGCTGGCAATATAAAGAATATATTAATAGTTTAAACAACATTTTTATTGTATAAACGCACCATCACTCAACACGTCGTTGAAATTATTTAAAAGGTTTTTCATGAGTCAGTTTTTTCAGATACACCCTGAAAATCCACAAAAACGTTTAATCGTCCAAGCATGTGACATTATTCGTAAAGGTGGCCTAGTGGTGTATCCCACGGATTCGGGTTATGCACTAGGTTGCCGTATTGGTGACAAAGGGGCAATGGATAAAATCCGCCGAATTCGTCAGTTAGATGCAGACCATAATTTCACCTTAGTGTGCCGTGATTTGTCAGAAATTTCGACATATGCCAAGGTGAATAACAGCGTATACCGTGCTATAAAAGCCCATACGCCTGGTGCTTATACCTTTGTTCTACCCGCGACTAAAGAAGTACCGCGTCGTCTTCAACACCCTAAACGTAAAACAATTGGCCTACGCATTCCAAATAACCTCATTGCCTTAGCACTGTTAGAAGAACTCGATGAACCTTTAATGAGCTCAACAATGATTTTGCCGGGCGAAGATATGCCGATGACTGACCCAGAAGATATTGTTGATCGTATTGGTCAACAGGTTGACTTGGTCATTGATGGTGGGGCTGGAGGTGCAGTACCTACAACGGTGATTGAGTTTATTGATGATATGCCTGAGATTGTGCGAGTTGGCTTGGGCGATCCATCACCATTTGAAGACTAAAAAAAGCAACCTTAAAGTAGTTAAATAGATAGGGATAGGAATGACATACCGATGTTGAACTATCGCAATGTTCAAATAGCAAAAAGAATAGTGCTGAGTTGTCTCGCCTTATTCATGGTAACTGCCTGCTCGACAGTGCCTAATAATCGTCCTGAGACGATGGTTGCTAGCCCGCAAGTGAATAACCCTAACGAAACATTAGGCGGCCTTATTGTGCAAGCTGCCAAATCACAGATGGGTATTCCTTATAAGTTTGGCGGTAATTCACCTAGTGAAGGGTTTGATTGCTCAGGATTAGCTAGATATAGCCACCTCATCAATGGTATTTCTATCCCTAGAAGAACGAGAGAGCAATTTAAACAGGGCAAGCATATCAACAGAACTGAGTTAAATAGTGGTGATTTACTTTTTTTCAGAACGATGGGCCAGAGTGTTTCTCATGTCGGTATCTATATAGGAAGCGAACTATTTATCCACGCGCCAAATAGCCGCAAAAATGTTGAAACAGAAACCTTAGCTAATCCATATTATCAAAAACGCTATTTGGGTGCTCGTCGCTATTGGTAGCATTATTCCGCTGATGTTACATAACGTCGGTTTTCTGGAAAATATTTTTAATCATTAAACTAAAAGCCCTCTCAATCATCGCTGTTTCGACTTGTCACTCAATGGCGTTGACCTTCGTTCAAGCAATAATCATAAAGATGCATAGCCACATTTTATGTAATTAAGCACTTGCTAACGACTGAATTGAGATATGCACGTTATTTTCTAATTAACTTAGTTTTTGTAGGACTACTTGATTTACTAATCGACTTCCCCCATCTAGTTAGCAACAAAATACAAACCTAGGATGGCATTATGCAAATCGATAAATTAACTAGCAAATTTCAAGAAGCTTTAGCCGCAGCTCAGAGCATGGCGGTGGGCAAGGATCACCAATTTATTGAGCCCGCGCACCTTATGTTGGCCTTGCTACAACAACAATCGGGAACAGTAAAACCACTATTGGCTCAAAGTGGTGTCAATATTACGGCCTATCAAGCAGAGTTGGAAAATCAGTTGAGTCGCATGGCTCAAGTTGAAGATGGCAGTGGCGACATTCATATTTCACAAGATTTAAACCGCCTTTTAAACCAGACCGATAAATTGGCACAAAAAAGACAAGACCAGTATGTCTCGAGTGAATTATTTGTTTTGGCTATGGTGGAAGATAGAAATAAAGCGGGTGATCTATTGCGTCAACATGGTGGCAACAAATCATCACTAGAAGCGGCGATAGAAAAAATACGTGGAGGCGAAAAAGTGACCGATCAAAATGCCGAAGAACAACGTCAAGCATTGCAAAAATATACTATCGATCTGACGGAGCTAGCCGAAAATGGCAAGCTTGATCCCGTCATTGGTCGAGATGACGAAATTCGACGGACGATTCAAGTCTTGCAACGTCGTACCAAAAATAATCCGGTGTTGATTGGTGAGCCGGGGGTTGGTAAAACGGCCATTGTTGAAGGTTTGGCACAACGTATTATCAATGGTGAAGTGCCAGAAGGCATGAGACATAAACGTGTATTGTCGTTAGATATGGGCGCCTTGATTGCTGGCGCTAAATTTCGCGGTGAATTTGAAGAACGCCTGAAAGCAGTATTAAAAGATCTATCGAAACAAGAAGGCCAGATTATTCTCTTTATAGATGAGATCCATACCATGGTCGGTGCCGGCAAAGCAGAAGGTGCTATGGATGCAGGTAATATGCTCAAGCCAGCACTAGCGCGCGGTGAACTGCATTGTATTGGCGCTACGACTTTAGATGAATATCGTAAATATGTTGAAAAAGATGCCGCTTTAGAGCGTCGTTTCCAAAAAGTACAAGTCGGTGAACCTTCGGTAGAAGATACCATTGCGATTTTACGTGGTTTAAGTGAGCGTTATGAAGTTCATCATGGGGTTAATATTACTGATCCCGCCATTGTTGCGGCCGCTACCTTATCGCACCGCTACATTACCGATCGCATGTTACCGGATAAAGCGATTGATTTGATTGATGAGGCTGGTAGTCGTATACGGATGGAAATTGATTCTAAACCTGAATCATTAGATCGCATGGAGCGCCGTTTAATTCAATTGAAAATTGAACGGGTAGCACTGAAAAAAGAATCAGATGATGCCTCTAAAAAACGTTTAGAAATACTTCAATCAGAGATGAACAATCTTGAACGTGAATACGCTGATTTAGAAGAGATATGGAAATCAGAAAAAGCCTCATTGCACGGTAGTCAGCACATCAAAGAAGGCCTTGAAAAGGCACGAATGGAACTCGAAATGGCTACTCGTAGTAGTGATTATGCAAAAATGTCAGAACTGCAATACGGTAAAATTCCTGAGCTAGAAAAGCAGCTTGTTCTGGCTGCACAAGCAGAGACGCAAGAGTTTCAATTATTACGAAATGAAGTGGGCGAAGAAGAAATTGCTGAAGTAGTCTCTAAATGGACCGGTATTCCAGTATCAAAAATGCTGGAAGAAGAGCGCGATAAACTGTTGAAAATGGATGATGCTTTACATGAACGTGTTATTGGTCAAGATGAAGCGGTGACCGCGGTGGCTAATGCTATTCGACGTAGCCGTGCTGGTTTATCAGATCCTGATCGGCCTAATGGTTCATTCCTCTTTTTAGGCCCAACAGGTGTCGGTAAAACCGAGCTGTGCAAATCATTAGCCACTTTCTTATTTGATACAGAAGACGCCATGGTACGGATCGATATGTCCGAGTTTATGGAAAAACATTCGGTGGCACGATTAGTCGGAGCACCGCCAGGTTATGTGGGTTATGAAGAAGGTGGTTATCTGACGGAGGCTGTTCGTCGTAAGCCTTATTCGGTCATTTTGCTTGATGAAGTAGAAAAAGCACATCCAGATGTATTTAATATTTTGTTGCAAGTATTGGATGATGGTCGTTTGACTGATGGTCAGGGTCGTACCGTCGATTTTCGTAATACGGTTATCGTGATGACATCTAACTTGGGTTCCAATGTGATTCAAGAAATGGCAAGTGAAGATAACTACGAGAAGATGAAATCCGCAGTGATGGACATTGTTGGTCAGCATTTCCGTCCTGAGTTCATCAACCGGGTTGATGATGTAGTGGTATTCCATCCATTACAACGTGATCAAATTCATGCTATTGCCGATATACAATTAAGGCATTTACGTCAGCGTTTAGCGGATAGGGATATGGCATTACAGGTCAGTGAGGAAGCTCTAGACTTGATTGCAGAAGCCGGTTTTGACCCAGTTTATGGTGCGCGACCACTCAAACGAGTGATTCAACAACAACTGGAAAATAGCTTAGCGCATGATTTATTATCAGGTCGATTCAAAGGTGGAGATACCATCAAAGTTGATGTGTCTGATGGTGTCTTATCTTTTAGTAATTAAGCTATTTAGAAAATCAAAAAAGCCCTGCTCAATGAGTGGGGCTTTTTTTTGCCTATGATGTGGCATTATTAGCAGTAAAAAAGAAATACCTTGGGATAAGGATTTAAGCATGGCCATTACTGACGAAAATAATCACACCGAAGAGTTTACAGAACAGTTACTTCAACAAATTATTGCTGATACTGACGCTGATCGCTTTATTACTATTGTTGAGCAAACAGCGCCTCAGGATGTGTTGCGTCTTGTTATTCGGTTAGATGTCGCGTCACAACATCAATTAATTGCCATGTTGACCCCAGAATTGGCCGCTGTACTGATTGAAGAGGCACCTGCTGAACTTGCCGCTAGCCTACTTGAAGGCGTTGAAACACCTGTCGCAGCAAAGATCATGGAAGAACTGCAAAGTGATATGCAGGCTGACATTGTTCATAAGTTAGATAGCCAAGGTGCTGAGGCTATTTTGGCCGAAATGGATGAAGGGGAAGCCGATGGTGTTCGTAAATTAGTTCAATATGAGCATGATACTGCTGGTGGTCTAATGGAATGGGAAGTGTTCTCTTTTAAAATGACCGAAAAAGTAAGCGCTGTGCTAAAACGCATTGCATCAGGTGACGAAGATTTTGAACGTTATCGAGGCCAACACCCTTATATTGTCGACGAACAAGGCAAGTTGGTAGGCGTGGTATCGCTGAGAGGTTTATTGACCAGTAAACGTACTGCTGCATTATCAGATATTATGATAAAACCACTAGCGGTAAAGCCTTATCAGACCTTAGAAGAATTAGAAGACATATTTGAAGAACACCCTTTCTTAGGTTTGCCTGTTGTCGATAAAGAGGGCATGCCATTAGGTGTGCTATCGCGATCAGCAGTAGCAGATGCTTTGCGCGATCAACAAGAACACCGTAGTTTGGCTCGTCAACAGGTGAGTGATGAGTTGAGGTCTATGCCCATATGGTACCGTTCGCGTCGACGGTTGGCATGGTTAAGCTCTAATATTGTGCTTAATATTATCGCTGCCAGTGTCATTTCGGCCTATGAAGATACCTTAACTGCGGTTATTGCTATAGCTGTATTTTTACCTATGGTATCTGACATGAGCGGCTGTTCTGGTAATCAAGCGGTAGGCGTTAGTATGCGGGAGTTGGCATTGGGTTTGACCAAGCCAACGGATCTTTTTCACGTGCTTAAAAAAGAATTTAGTGTCGGTATTATCAACGGCGTTATTCTTGGCATTATGATCGGTATTGTTGCCTGGCTATGGAAAGATAATGCCGTGCTAGGTTTAGTCATTGGTTTAGCGTTGTCGGTTAATACTGTATTGGCGGTCGCTATAGGTGGTACGGTGCCATTACTATTGAAAGGTTTTGGTATTGATCCTGCTGTGGCTTCAGGGCCTTTGTTGACGACTATTACTGATATGGCCGGATTCTTCTTGGTACTCAGCTTAGCCACATTGTTTATGCCTTTATTACTATAATGAAACTTAATTTACTGATACCAGTAAATATACTTAGTATAATGCCAGTATTTTATTCGAGAATAATTCAAAATGTCTGAATTTGCTAAATTTGTCGACGCATTCACCCCTGCTGAAGTAGCTAACAAGGTTAAAACATTAGGTGTCAGTAAGGCGAATATGCCATTTTTGCCATTACTCGTTTTATCAATGATGGCAGGCGCATTTATTTCCTTTGGTGCGATGTATTATACGGTGGCGATGACGCATCCTGCTGAGGCCTATGGTGCCGCTAAACTTTTAGGTGGACTTGCATTTTCATTGGGGTTCATTCTCGTTGCAATTGCTGGTGGCGAACTCTTTACCGGTAATAATTTAATCGTCATGGCATGGGCAAAAAAACGCATTACCTTGGCGCGATTATTGAAAAATTGGAGCTTGGTATACTTTGGCAATGCGCTGGGTGCTTTTATAACCGTGTATCTAGTTTTTGCATCTGGCTTCTTAGATGGTGGACATCATGGCGTAGGTGTTGCCGCACTTAAGGCGGGTCTGGCTAAAGTTGACTTAACAACCACAGAAGCTTTTGTTCGCGGTATCTTCTGCAATGCCTTGGTATGTCTAGCAAGTTGGATGGTCTATGCATCACGAACTGTCGTAGATAAAGTATTTGCCGTTATTTTTCCTGTTTCAGCCTTCGTGGCAATGGGATTTGAACATTGCATTGCCAATATGTTCATGATTCCAATGGCAATGGTAGCTTCACTTAACCCTGAAATTGTCGCGGTAAGTGGTATTAGTGCTGATGCCATGCAAAACCTCACCATGTCGGGTTTTATCGCCAATATTATTCCGGTGACTTTAGGTAATATTTTTGGTGGTAGTGTGATGGTAGGTATGTCACTTTATGTGATCTACCTTTATGGTCGCGAAGACGAAGATTAAAACTTTAAGGTTTTACTTATTTTCAGCCGCTGATATTTGAATCAGTACCCAATCTAAACAGCGATGCGGTAATAGTCGTTTCAGCGTGGCAAAAAGATAGGTAGGAAATGTCACGTAATATCGGATCTTTGGTCGCTTACTCTCAATAGCGTGAATCAGTTTAGTTACCACGGCTTCGGGTGGCAGGGTGAATGGCGCTGCAGGCCCTTGCTTGGTTAAGCGCTGTTCCATCGCATTATAGGTTGCTTTGTGAGCACTTTTTTCTTTCTCAATATTCTGTTGATATTTGATAAAAGCATTGGCTCTGAACTTGCTGGTAATGGGACCTGGTTCAATTAAGCTAATATGGATGTCGGTATCATAAAGTTCTAACCGTAAGGTATCCGCTAAGCCTTCTATGGCGTATTTACTTGCATTGTAAGCGCCACGATAAGCCATGGAGACGAGTCCAAGAACAGAGCTGTTGTAGATTATGCGTCCATGACCTTGTTTTCGCATTTGAGCGATCACTAAGTTAGTGAGTTCTTGCGTGCCAAATACATTGGTTTCAAATTGCTGCTGTAAAACATCACGACTTAAGTCTTCAACGGCACCAGGTTGTCCATAAGAGGCGTTATTAAATAATGCATCTAGTTGGCCGTTAAAGTGTTCGAGCGTAAATTCAACTGCGGCGGTGATCGACTTGCTATCAGTAAGATCAAGCTCCGTGGTGGTGATGCCGAGCTGTTGTAAGGTGAGCGTATCTTGGGGTTTTCTTACTGTAGCAACCACATTATAGCCGCGCTGATGTAATAGCTTGGCGGCACTAAAACCAATTCCACTAGAGCAACCAGTAATTAGGATGTTTGGGTGATAGCCAGGGGCTATGGGGGATTTACACATGGAGTGCAATATACTAGTTTTCTGATTAGTCTGGTTGATTATTTATAGCTGACATCATTGAAACATGCGCGCGGTCCATTAAGGATTCAAACTGGTCAATAATTTGTGCCTGTCCTTTTTGAAATAAACCCGCTAGCTCCGCAATAGAAAGCTCCGCTTCTTTTAGGCCATGATAGCTTACGAATAGACAGTGTCCTGTTAACTTACTGCGCCACGAAAGCTTCATTTGACGGGGGAAACCGTCGCCAGATACCTCTAACCAAGTGCCTATCTTGAGAGTAGTCGCTTTTTCTAAGGCATTTTGATCTGAGATTATTTTTTTCTCAGCAGGTATTAGGGACAATACTTCTTGTTTAATAATATTATTTATCTCTGGTCGTCTCTCGAACGCTTGTAAAAGCTCTTGCTGCAGATTGTCACCATTAACGCATTGAATATGACACGTCCGCAGATCTTCGAAATGAGACCTGATTTTAGCTTGATTAAATGATGCGCCAGCCAAACTTGATTTTAGTTCTTTAACTAAATGCGGAATGGTTTGTAATAATTCTTTGCGGTCGTTAGGATCTGGTTTAGGCAACACACTCCAAATCAATTGCTCCAATAGTTTGACGGAATTTTTCCATTCGGGACTATCTAATCCTTTTTGAAGTAGTCGCAGCCTAAGTATATGTTTCCAGCCGTCATCAATCAGTGAGATAACTACTTTTGGCAAATGTGAATACGGTGACAGTCGCTCATTAATCACTCTATTGACTTCTTGTTGAGCAGCAATCAGCTTTTCTTGACCCTCATTTGCTTTTACCGTTCGTTGTTCGGCGACAATACTGCTCTGAGCTTGCTGTTCAATAAATTGTTTTAGTTGAATATTTAGCTTTTCGAAAACACTCATGTCAGTATCGAATTCACTCATGTCAGTATCGAATTCACTCAGAATGGTGGTGACGACCATTTCTATTTTGTTGTGTATCAGATCTTGTTGACCACTTCTCTGTTGATGCCATCCGGTCGAGATTTTAGCCAAATTATTTAATAAACGTTTTGCGGGATGATTTTTTGTAGTGAAAAATTTCCTATCCTTGACAGCAACTTTTAGAATTGGAATTTGAAGTCGAGCCATTATCTTACGAATAGGCGCTGGGATGACTATATCTTCTAAAATAAATTCAAATAACAATGCAATAACATTGCTTGTTTCTTGATCGACGTCACTGACGGATTGAGCATCGGCTGTCAAATTCTCTTCTAATAATTGAGGCCATTCAGGGGGAGCATCGCTACCATTTTTAGTTTGCACCCTCTCGTCACTGTTCAGGGAGCGAGGTAGTTGCTCAAATATGGTTGAAGCACGCTGTCCATATTCACTTTTGTTAGTCATCAGATTTGATGTGCTAGCGGTTGATTCTACGAAAGACTGCGTTGACGGTGTAGCTGAATTTTGTTGTGAGCGATTAGGCCGAGCTAAATTAGGAAGTATCTGGTGTTTAATCAGCTCGTCATTAAGTTGTAGACATAAAATTTTGAGCTCATTAATGGCGTGTTGTTCGAACTGTTTATAAGCCTGTAGTTTTACGGCAAGATTTGAGGTTATTGGCGAGGTAACATCTTTAAAATGGGCGGCAATGCTAGCGGCTTCTAATGGATTGTTGGATATTGTTTTGGCATTAATTAAGTGTGCAAAACGACGGCTGAGCTGAGCGAATTCATTACCAAATACATCTTTACTTTTGATCGCTATTCTAGTGATCGCTATTTCTTCATCAAGATCATCATTATTTAAAATAGATAGTTTCCAACCACGCTTGGATGATGTGTTTGATGAGCCGGCGTTTATTGAGATCGAGAAAAAATCATCAAAATCGCTAAGCACTAACTGGATAAACTTATCTTCTAGGTTACTTTGTTGTCTGCGCAACTGGCGCATGATATTAAAGTGCTCCGACTGTTCTAGATTTTTTTTGTCTTGCTCTGCCAATTTGAACAGGGTATCGTCTAAATCACCTAAAAAGACAAAACATTTAGGGAGGGAATTAGTCAAAATTACTCGACATGATGCAATGACTTTTTTGTTCTGAGGCGAGAGTTCCTCCACACCTTTGGCGTGATGTGTCCCGAATGAAACAATGTTATTATTTGCCAACATAGTTATTATCTCTTAAAAGCATAATTAAATGATTTATTTGCCCAGCCACATAAAAGTGACTTAGAGAATAAGCAATACAAGCTTTGATTTAGATTAGTTTGGCCAAATCTCATGACTTAGTATTGTATCTATCAAATTGACACATTAATGTGACTAAGTATGCAAACAGGAACTACGATTTAAAGATATGGATACGGTAGGCAACATTTCTCCCCAAGATTATGACCGGTTTAAACTGTTCCTTGAGCAGGCCTGTGGCATTTTATTGGGTGAAGGCAAGCAATATTTAATTACTAGCCGGCTGACCAAGTTATTACGCGATGAAAATATCCCTTCGGTGTCGGCGTTATTGCAAGCCATTGAAATGAGACAGCCACGACATCTTCGTGATGCCGTTATTGATGCGATGACAACGAATGAAACATCGTGGTTTCGTGATCAAAGTCCATTTGAAATACTGGCTAAAGAAGTTTTCCCTGAAATGGACAGTATAGGTAAACGACAATGTCGGATTTGGTCCTCTGCTTGTTCGTCCGGTCAAGAGCCTTATACGATTAGCATCGCCCTCAGCGAATATATGGCCAAGGTATCAGCGAGCGGTCTAGTCAATGCTCAAATAGTGGCGACCGACATTTCAATGAGTATGTTGGCAACGGCTAAACAAGCTGAATATGATGAAGGGGTTCTAGGTCGAGGTTTAACTGCTGAGCGCAAACAGCAATTTTTTAAACCTATCGGTGATCGCTGGCGGGTGGCGGATGATATTGTTCGGCGAGTGAGTTTTAATGAACAGAATTTATTGTCAACGTATGGTGCACTGGGTAAGTTCGATATTATTTTCTGCCGTAATGTGTTGATCTATTTTTCTGCTGAACGCAAAGCAGACATTTTAAACCGTATGGCATTGGCACTGAATCCTGACGGTTATTTATTCCTCGGTGCATCGGAAACCATTAATGGTTATACCGATGCTTTCGAAATGATTCGTAGCCCTCACGGCGTATTTTACCGACTAAAATCTAAACCTTAGATTTACTTGATTGCTCAATCGTTTTGTCGATAGTTGGTGGTGAAAGTGGCTGTGGTGGTTCACATAAGCCCAGCCAGCTACCAATACGTCGAAATACTTGTTTAATCAAACGCCATAAGCGTGGTAATAGCCAAATCATCAGCATAATAAAAGCGATAAGACCGATAATGAATAATGCCGGATGATGTAACGCTGCCCACAAGCCACCAATGACCAATAAATCTTCACCTACTGATGCCGTCCAATTGCTGAAGGGTTCCGGTGAGGTATTTATTAATAAGCGCGTTCCTGCCTTGGTGGCATGGCTACCGGCCGCTAACGTGCCGCCTAGTAGCGCCGCAGTGAGCGCTATGACTGGCGTGACATCACCTACTGCACTAGCGGCCAACATAGCGCCAGCAGGAATACGGATAAAGGTGTGAATGGTATCCCAGCCAGAATCTACGCCAGGTACTTTGTCAGCAAAAAACTCGACGCAATACATAAGGCCTGCAGCACCCATTACCATTGGGTCAGAAAGGATTTCTAAGCCAGGCGGAAGGTCTATATTACCGGTCATTCCCATATAGCCAAGCATAACGATAGTGGCATAAAGATTAATGCCACTCGCCCATGCTGCACCCATGCTGAGTGCGATGATATTCACTGCTTCCATATTATTTAGTCCCCAGTTTGCTATAGTGACAAATTTATTGTTGTCGGAATGTAGCGAGATGATAACCCGATCTGAAATTCTATCCTACCTTGAGACTTTATTAGAGCCAAATAGGTTCCAAGATTATTGCCCTAATGGTTTGCAAGTTGAAGGTTCTGAATACATTAATAATGTGGTCACAGGTGTCACTGCAAGCCAAGACCTGCTTGATGCTGCGCTGGATTTGAACGCGGATACTATTTTGGTTCATCATGGTTACTTTTGGCGAGGTGAAGACCAGCGGGTTATAGGTATTAAGCAACGCCGATTGAAACAATTATTAGTCAATAATGTGAATTTAATTGCCTACCATCTGCCGCTCGATGCTCATCCTACCTTGGGTAACAATGCGCAATTAGCTCAATTACTTGATTTAGAAACGGATGGGCGCATTTCAGGAACAGGCGATCCTGCCATCGCGTTATGTGGTTGCTTAGCCGAACCCAAATCGGTGGCTGAATTTACCGCTCAAATACGTCGAACCTTAGGATGTGAACCGATGGTTATACAGGGCCATGATCGTCCCATTACAACCATTGGCTGGTGTAGCGGTGCTGCGCAAGGGTTTCTTGAGCAGGCGGCAGTGCTTGGTTTAGATGCCTATATAAGTGGTGAAATTTCAGAACCGACAGTGCATTTGGCCCGGGAATTAGGCATAAATTATTTTGCTGCAGGACATCACGCTACCGAGCGTTATGGGGTGAAGGCCTTGGGTGAACATCTTGCTCAACAGTTTGATATTCAACATCAATTTATTGATATTGATAATCCAGTATAGAATCATGACTATTTCCAATGCTGTGAGCATTCAATGACCGTATTAATATCCACATTAAAAACTTTTTTTCAGGAGACGCTATGGCAAGAGCTACCTGAGAAGTCTAATTTACTTGTACGTTGGCTGAACAACACGCTACGTGTGAGTTATATTATGGTCCGTGAATTGGCTACTGGCGAGCTAAATCTTCGCGCTATGAGCCTCGTATTTACGTCCTTATTATCATTGGTACCGCTCATCGCAGTCGCCTTTTCAGTATTAAAAGCCTTCGGCGTGCACAACCAGATTGAGCCTGCCTTATTGAGTCTTCTTGAACCATTAGGTTCTCGCGGCGAAGAAATAACGGCTAATATTATCGGTTTTGTTGGCAACGTTAAAGTTGGCCTATTGGGATCGCTGGGCGTAGCGATGTTGTTTTATACGATCATCGCCTTAGTGCAGAAAATTGAAAATGCTTTCAATTTTGTTTGGCGAGTTAAAAAGGCAAGAACATTGGCTCGCAGATTTACTGACTACCTCAGTGTAGTGATGATTGGTCCACTGTTGATATTTACTGGGCTTGGTGTTGCAGCCACTGTGTTGAATCATAATGTCGTTCAACAAATGCAGGCTGTTGAACCTTTTGGCACACTGTTAGTTGTAGTGAGTAAGTTGGTGCCTTATTTGATGATAATCCTAGCCTTTACTTTCTTATATAAATTTATTCCCAATACTAGGGTGAAGCTGGGCCCCGCACTTACGGGCGCTACAGTCGCGGGTATTCTGTGGGTAACCTTGGGAACCCTGTTTGCGAGTTTTGTTGCCTCATCATCAAGCTACACCGCTATTTATTCGAGTTTTGCTATTTTATTTTTCTTTATGCTCTGGCTATATCTGGCGTGGTTTATTTTATTAACAGGGTCGCAAGTGGCTTTTTATTTACAGCACCCCAAATTGGTTCAATTATGTGACCAGCCTTACCAACTAAGTCCTCGCCTACGAGAAAAAGAAGGTTTGTGGTTGATGACGGTTATTGCTAGACGATTTTGTAGGAATCAGCCGGCATTCAGCCTGCAGGATCTGGAGGAGGAAACAGCATTAATTCCCTCAATTCTTCAGGAGTTATTAATGACATTGGTAGAAGGTGGTTTATTGGTAGAGCTTGCTGGAGAAAGTCCAAGTTATGTGCCTGCACAGGATATTTCGGCTATTAAAGTGAGTGTGATTCTACATTGTCTACGAACCGCTGAAGAGTCAGAGTTGCTGAAAGTAAAAAGCCTTGTTGAACCGGCGGTAGATAAGCTATTGCAACAATTAGCTATAGCGCAAAATGGTGTGTTAGCAGAATTAACCTTGCATGATTTAGCTGTGGGAAAAATATGACAAATAACGATGCACTCGTTGGCAAAAAGATTGTTTTAGGCGTTACCGGTAGCATTGCTGCATATAAGTCAGCTGATTTAGTTAGACGCTTGGGTGATGCCGGCGCTGAACTACGCGTAGTGATGACTAAGGGAGCCTGTGAATTTATTACACCACTAACACTGCAAACTTTGAGTGGTCATCCTGTTGCCATTGAGTTATTAGATGCTGATCAAGAATCCGCAATGGGCCACATTAAATTAGCACGTTGGGCGGATTGGATTTTGATTGCACCAGCGAGTGCCGATACTATCGCCCGCTTAGCCCAAGGACGAGCTGATGACTTACTGACCTCCCTCTGTTTAGCAAGTGAGTCCCCACTTGTTATTGCGCCAGCGATGAATAACAAAATGTGGGAGAATCAAGCAACACAAGAAAATCTAGCTCAATTACAGGCGAGGGGAGTTCAACTTTTAGGACCAGCAAGTGGTGATCAGGCTTGTGGAGAACAGGGCGCGGGTCGGTTGCTGGAACCAACAGATATTGTGGCTGGCTTGTCCAAGTTGGTAGTGCCTGCTAAATTACGCGGTAAGCGAGTGATGATAACTGCTGGGCCGACTTATGAACCTATCGATCCTGTACGTTTTATTGGCAATAGAAGTTCCGGCAAGATGGGATTTGCAATGGCCGCTGCAGCCGTTGAAGCGGGTGCTGATGTAGTTTTAATTGCTGGGCCAGTTCATTTAATGACGCCTCACGGTGTAAGGCGTATTAATGTTGAAACCGCGCAGCAAATGAATGATGCCGTTATTGATAACGTGCATACATGTGACATATTTGTTGGCTGTGCTGCCGTTGCAGATTTCCAGCTTGAAACAGTGGCAGAGAATAAAATTAAAAAAACAAAACATGAAAAGCTACATTTAGATTTGATACCTACACTGGATATTGTGTCGGCAGTAGCAAGCTTGCCTGATAAGCCATTTGTAGTTGGCTTTGCAGCCGAAACTGAACAAGTAGCAGACTATGCTCAAGATAAATTGAACACCAAAGGTTTAGATATGATCGCGGCTAATCAAGTCGGTGCAAATATGGGATTTGCAGTAGACAATAATGCCTTACAGGTATTTTGGCCTCAAGGTACACAGGCATTTCCTTTGACAGCTAAAACCCAATTGGCACGAGATTTAATGACACTTATTATAGAGAGATATAATGCAAAAGATTCAACTTAAAGTACTTGATGCCCGATTAGGCGACACCATCGAATTGCCTGATTATGCGACAGCGGGTTCAGCTGGATTAGATTTACGGGCTTGTCTTGATGACGACCTTATCTTAGAGCCTGGCGCTACTATTTTGATTCCGACAGGATTAGCCATTCACATTGATGACCCTACTTTAGCTGCCGTCATATTGCCTCGCTCAGGTTTGGGCCATAAACATGGCATCGTATTAGGTAATTTGGTAGGGTTAATCGATAGTGATTATCAGGGACAACTATTTGTTTCTTGTTGGAATCGTAGTCAAACAGCCTTCACTATTAACGTGGGTGAACGCATCGCACAAATGGTATTTGTGCCTGTTATTCAGGTGGCATTCGAACAAGTAGAGGAATTTACTAGTTCAGAACGTGGTACGGGTGGCTTTGGCCACACCGGTCGGCACTAATAAATTAGCTTATTTCACAAGAAGGCACTATGAAAGAGACAACTAAGCGTGCATTGCTGTTAAGTAGTAAGTCATTTGCTTTTATGACTTATGTTGTGAGTTGTCTGATTGTTGCTGCCGCCTTCTTTTGGCAATATCAGATAAGTGAGTCTCAGCTACAACATCAACAGCAACAACAAGACAAGCAACACCAGCTCACTATTAATATGCTGAATAAAGTCATTTCTGCACAAATTAAGTTATTGCAAAAGCAACTGACTTTAGTTGCTCAAAGACCTGTGGTGTCGGCGGTATTAGTGAGTGGGAATGTTGCACAAATAGCTAGTCAACAACAGGCATTACACGAGATTTTTCCTAGTGCAAAAAGTATCTGCCTTATAGGTGCTGGCGTTGATAATGTCGATAGAAGTGCCTGTATACCTATTACTTACGCTACTTTAGAAAGCCTAAGACAAGCAAAAAAAGAAGGTAGCTCATCAATTGCATTGCTCCAGCCAGGTACTGATGATGCACATTTGTTATTAGCTCAGCGAATTACTGATCAAGAGAATAATATTGTGGGTGTATTGGTAGTCACTTTTTCTCCTGATCTTGTGACAAATTTGTTATTTACCGATGAACACGTGGATGGTTATGCTGAGTTGCTACAAGGGGCAAAGAATGACGTCGCGCTGGCAACTCAAGGAAATGTGAGTTTGAAACAGGGTGTTGCACCATTTCAAGTTGAAATAACAGGAACACATTGGCATATCGCTTATTGGCCAGAAAAGGTATCAGTGATCACACAGTCATTTACCCTGATACTAGTAATTTTTGGTGTAATAATTTTAATGTGGCTATTACTAGTAACTATTCGTGGCTATGTATATAAAGTCGATATAGCTAATCTAAAGCAGCAATTACTTGATCTTAATAGCGGAGTAATGAAAACAAAATACACCCTAATAGATCGTTCCCTACAAGAAATTTCAGCCAATATTCAAATGCTGGCCAGAACTAAGAAGGTAGCGTCAGCCTCGAATACTCTGCCGACAAAGCCATTGAAGAGTCCGGCTAAGAATACGAATACAACATCCGAAATAATTCGCAAAAAATCACAAGAAAATACGATCCTGGATCCTGCTGAATTGGAAATGCAGGAAGACAATGTAGATATTGTGCAAAGTATCTTTAAGGCCTATGACATTAGAGGCATTGTCGGTGAATCGCTCAATAACGAAATTGTTCGAGTAATTGGCCGTGCCATCGGTAGTGAGGCTCAATCCTTAGGGCAAAAGCATTTAGTAGTTGGGCGTGATGGCCGGCACTCAAGTCCAGAATTGTCAGAGGCGTTAATTGCAGGCATCCTCGGTAGTGGCTGTGACGTGACTGATCTTGGTATGGTGCCAACACCTGTACTCTATTTTGCAAGCCATCATCTGGGCACACAATCAGCGGTGATGGTCACTGGTAGCCATAATCCAGCAAACTATAATGGTCTAAAAATAATTTTAGCCGGTAAATCATTAACTGGCGATGCTATACAAGCACTTTATCGACGTATCGATCAAAGTGATCTGTTAAAAGGTCAAGGTACTCGCCACCAAGCTAATGTGACGGAAAATTATATTCAAAAAATCGCTGATGATATCCAAGTATCACGGCCAATAAAAGTCGTGGTTGACTGTGGAAATGGTGTGGCTGGCGCGATTGTTCCTCTATTATTGCGAGCGTTAGGTTGCGACGTTATTGAGCTATATTGTGAGGTGGATGGTTCTTTTCCAAATCATCATCCTGACCCTAGTCAACCTGACAACTTACAAGATTTAGTATCAGCTGTTCAACAGCATGAGGCTGAACTAGGTATCGCATTCGATGGTGATGGTGATCGCTTAGGCGTTGTTGATACGCTGGGCAATACCATTTATCCAGATCGATTGATGATGATGTTTGCACAAGATGTGTTATTACGCAGGCCCGGTGCCGTTATTATTTACGACGTGAAAAGTAGCAATTTATTGGGCGAAGAGATCTCACTGGCTGGTGGTGAGGCGATTATGTGGCAGTCCGGCCATTCTGTGATTAAAAATAAAATGCTGGAAATGGATGCGCAACTGGCAGGTGAATTGAGCGGACATATCTTTTTCAAAGAGCGTTGGTACGGTTTTGATGATGGAATGTATGCTGCGGCACGGTTGCTAGAACTGTTATGTGAAGATCCATTAGAGCGTACTCCGACAGAAATCTTTGCTGCACTACCTAACAGAAAAAGTACGCCAGAAATTTTATTAGCAATGGATGCTACTGAAAGCAAACTGTTTATTGCTAAAATACAACAAGAAGGTCATTTCCCTGATGCACAGGTAACAACTATGGATGGGTTGCGTGCTGACTATGTTAATGGTTGGGGATTGGTACGAGCATCAAACACTATGCCTGGACTTACTTTACGGTTTGAGGGTGATACGGAAGCTGATTTATCTAATATTCAGGAGCGATTTAAACGTCAAATGTTGCAAATTAATCCAGCACTCAATTTTTCATTTTCTGATAAACCATCGTCATTACCTTCTAATGAATCATCAGTTTTATCTTCAGAGGAGCCAATATCTTTGTCCTTGGGTGAACCAATGTCTTTGTCTTCAGACGAGCCAACGCCTTTATCCTTAGACGAATCTATATCATCAGTTCGAGAGCAATCATTATCTTTAGACCCAGAAAAAAAACCAGGTTTAACACTAAAGGATACAGAGTAAATCATGAGTATTAATAACCAGCGCGCGTCGCATATTGCTCAGGTTCTAACGGAAGCGCTACCTTACATTCAGCGATTTTCAGGCAAAACCCTAGTCATTAAATATGGTGGTAATGCCATGATTGATGAAACATTAAAAAACAGTTTCGCCCGCGATGTGGTGTTATTAAAAGCGGTAGGTATTAACCCTGTGATCGTGCATGGTGGTGGGCCACAAATTGGTGACTTACTTAAGCGTATCGGCAAAGAAAGTGAGTTTATTGATGGCATGCGTGTCACTGATAGCGAAACGATGGATGTGGTTGAAATGGTACTGGGCGGTCAAGTTAACAAGAGCATTGTTAACTTGATAAATACTCACGGTGGTCGGGCGGTAGGACTTACGGGTAAAGATGGCAATTTAATCTGTGCTGAAAAGTTGCACGTCGCAAAAAATAGTGACGATCCTGCCTTACAGGTATCTGAATTGATCGACTTAGGTCATGTTGGCAAGGTTAAAAGCATCGATACTAGTGTGATCGACATGTTGATTAAGAGTGACTTTATACCGGTTATTGCGCCCATTGGTGTCGGCGAAAATGGTCAATCATTTAATATCAATGCTGATTTAGTCGCGGGTAAAATTGCAGAAGTATTACAGGCTGAAAAACTCATTTTGTTGACCAATACGGCTGGATTATTGGATGCTAATGGCGATTTATTGACGGGGCTGAACGCCAAGCAAGTCAATCAATTGATTGATGAGGGAGTTATTTATGGCGGCATGCTTCCGAAGATTGGCTGTGCTTTAGATGCAGTACAAGCGGGCGTAACCACTGCTCACATCATTGACGGTCGTGTGCAGCATGCTGTGCTATTAGAAATGTTTACCAATGAAGGTGTCGGCACCTTAATTCGCGGAGGCTGGCAATGAGCGAGCAAGAAAAACCAAGTAGGAATGAAGTGAAAAGCTCACGGAAACAAGCAATTCTTGAGGCCTTAGCGCGCGAGTTAGAGCAGAATCCAGGTGAACGCATTACCACGGCGCAGCTAGCAAAAGGATTAGGCGTATCAGAAGCCGCCTTGTATCGACACTTCCCAAGTAAAGCACGCATGTTTGAAGGTTTAATTGAGTTTGCTGAAGACACTGTTTTTCGTTTAATTGGTCAAATCTTACAAAATGAACATAACGCTGTCGCTAGGTGTGAAAAAATAATTACTCTGTTATTAGGCTTTAGTGCTAAAAATCCAGGTATTAGTAGTATTCTTGTGGGTACGGCATTAACGGGTGAAACGGAGCGGTTACGACAGCGTGTGAATCAATTTTTTGAACGCCTAGAAACGCAATTTCGTCAGATTCTGCGCGAACGAGAATTAACACTGACGCAAGCGGGTGGTCGCCCAGTTAATGAAACGGCAAATTTGTTGCTCACTGTTGTTGAAGGGCATTTACAGCAATTTGTTCGCACGGGCTATCGTCAGTCGCCACTAGTTAGTTGGGAACAACAATGGCAATTACTTGCCCCTATATTGCGAGCGTATGTATGATTAACGTGGTTATTTTTAGCCCTATGTCAGATGCTGTGAAAAGTGTATTGGAAGGGCAGCCCGATATATGGCTGACCGATGTTCAGCCAGCAACCTTAGATGAAGTTGTTGCTCAAGTAGGGCATCAGCACCCCGATATTTTTATCATCACACAAGATTCTGAGCACATAAACGGCAACATACTTTGTCATTTTTTAAGTAAACACTATCCTGCGGCCCAGAGCCTAATTTTAGTTAATGAAGAGCCGACGTTTGATATGCTGAGAAGTTCGGGTTTTAAAGCGCGTGGTTATATTTTAAGAGGGCAACAAATAGAGATTGATCGAGCGGTTCGAGCTGTACATTCTGGTGAAGCATGGCTACCTAGAAAACTCGTTGCCGAGATGCTCAATCGATTTGAATCGCAGACTATGCTCAGTTAAGCATAGGCATATTAGTTTGTCGTTCGCTCTCTAGTGAATGACCCATAATGATTAATAAACAAGGCACCTTCGGGTGCCTTGCGTGTTTTTGCGCGACCGTTTTGCTATTAATTTAAACGGATTATAAACGTGTGAAATCTCACCGTTATATTTTTGACGTAAATAAATAACCTGTTGATTTTTAATGTTAATTATTGTTGGCGTGTTTTATGCTTATCTTTAACCAACAAATAAGTAGGAGAACATTATGTCAATAAATTTCGATTCGGCCTTAGGTATTCATGCTGATGCATTACGTGTCCGCTCTCAGCGTGCAGAGCTACTGGCATCCAATATGGCTAATGCCGATACCCCCAATTACAAAGCGCGTGATATCGATTTTCAATCTGCCATGAAAATGGCGGCAAGCGGCCAATCAGCGGCAATGGAAACGACACATTCTAACCATATTAAGATTTCTAGCAGTCAGTTTGCATCGCCCGCAGTACAGTATAGAGACACGGTACAAGACTCACTCGATGGCAATACGGTTGATGAGCAAATTGAACAGGCACAGTTTATGCAGAACTCTGTTCAGTATCAGGCTAGTTTGAATTTTCTAGGTGCAAGATTCAGTGGTCTGTTAAGTGCAATTAGAGGGGAGTAAGTCCTAATGTCTTTATTTAATGTGTTTGATATAGCTGGTAGCGGCATGAGTGCACAGTCTTTACGGTTGAATACTACCGCCAGTAATTTGGCTAATGCTGATAGCGTAAGCAGTAGTATTGATCAGGTGTATCGCACTCGTAGCCCTGTTTTTTCTGCGGTGCTAGATGATGCTCAGCAAGGTTATAAACAAGGTGGGGTTCAAGTGAGGGGCATTGTCGAAAGTCAGGCACCTGTTCGTCAGGAATATAACCCAAGCCATCCATTGGCGAATCAAGATGGCTATGTATTTCATTCCAATGTCGATCCAATTGCGGAAATGGCCAATATGATGTCGGCATCACGCTCTTATCAAAACAATGTTGAAATTGCGAATACATCCAAGCAATTACTGCTTCGTACTTTGCAACTAGGCCAATAGGAGTTTGAATCATGGCAATTAATGGTATAGACAGCGATGGCGCATATGCCTTCCTTAATAAAGGAACAAAGGCCGCCGAAGAAGAAAAAAACGCAGGGTTATTGGCAATGGAAGATTTCATGTCACTGATGACCACCCAGTTGAAGAATCAAGATCCATTGAAACCAATGGAAAGCGGTGACTTCTTGGGGCAAATTGCGGCATTCGGTACGGTCAGCGGAATTGGCGATTTGCAAACATCTTTTGAAAGCTTTGCTAAGTCGATGCAATCCGATCAAGCCTTGCAAGGATCTGCTTTGGTGGGGCGCTCAGTGTTAGTGCCATCATCAATTGGCAATATGACAGCTGAAAATGGCATGAAAGGTCAAATTAATGTCGCTGAACGAGTGACTGATTTGAAAGTACAAATTTACAGTGAAAATGGTGTGCCGGTAAGAACTATAGAAATGGGTTCTGCAGATGGATACACCAACTTTACATGGGATGGCCTCAGTGATAATGGTGAAGCACTAACGCCAGGGGTCTATCAATTTAAGGCGACTGGCACGGTAGGCGGCAAAAACGCTGCCTTTGCCACGGCAACTGTTGCTAAGGTTGATAGTGTATTAGTGGGAAGTGGCGGGCAGGGCTTAGTCCTGAATTTGGGTGGTATTGGTTCAGTACCATTTAGCGAAGCACAAGAAATAACTTAAGGAGGGCATAGCTATGTCTTTTAGTACAGCACTAAGTGGATTGAATGCGGCAACTGCCGACCTCAATGTAAAATCAAATAATATTGCCAATGTAAACACCACAGGTTTTAAAGTATCACGCGCTGAGTTTGGTGATGTGTTTGCAACGTCTGCATTTGGTACATCAAGTAAAACAGCAATTGGTAGCGGGGTTGTATTATCAAGCGTTTCTCAGCAGTTTAATCAAGGTAACTTAGAATTTACTGATAATTCTCTTGATTTAGCGATCAGTGGCGAAGGTTTCTTTGCGATGGCACCAACCCAAGATAGTGGTGATATTACTTACACTAGAGCGGGCGCTTTTGGCATAAACAAAGACGGCTTTGTAGTGAATAGTGAGGGTAGTTTTTTACGTACTTTCCCTGTTGATGCTAATGGTAATATTTCAGCTACCAGTATGAGTGCGGCTAAACCATTGCAATTGCCAGCATCACAGGGGGCACCAGAGCCTACTACAGAGTTGAAAATTGCTACCAACCTGCCATCAAATGCTACTCCGATATTTAAAACTAATGCACCTGCGGTCGCGGGAGTTTACACCGCAACAGATACTCTGGTGGTTGATGATTTTTCGGGTATAGGTAATAGCCTTAATTTTACGGTAAAGGGTGATGCCAATACTGACAGCATCTCACTAAGTGCTGATTACTCTACCCTTACTCCTTCAGATATGTTGGCTGATATCAATGCTCAGTTGACTACTTCTGGCGTTACTGCATCCTTGGATGGATTAGGAAAACTTACCTTCACCGATAATACAGCTGGTGCGATCGCTAACCCTGTCATAACATATACAAGTGGAGCAACTGCGACAACAACCTCTACACAAATTACAGGTGCAACTGTAACCCCTGGAGCGGATACTGTTTTACAACTAGCGGCTATTGATCCTTTTAATCCATTAAGTTACAACAATTCTACCTCAGCCACTGTTTATGACTCATTAGGTAATGAGCATATTGTGACCACTTACTATCAAAAGATCGATTCAAAGATTACGCTTAATGAAGCTGGTAACCCTATAACTACTGTAGGTGATAATCAATGGCGTATGCAGGTATATATATCGGCTACTGATATTAAACAACCCTCAACGCCAGCCCCAGTTGGCATTGCTCCAAATCAATTAGTGCAATTGGGTGGTGCCACGGTTATTCAATTTACTAATGATGGGACATTGGACACTGTTACACCGACTGATCCTGTTTCATTAGCGATGGTATCCCCTGGTACCGCATTAGCGAGTGGTGCCGCAAATTTAACCGTGGCACTTAACTTAAAAGGTTCGACTCAAAACTCGGGTTCTTTTGCCGTTGGCGCATTAACGGTAAATGGCTTTCCTACTGGTCGTTTAACGGGGGTGGATGTCAGTGACGACGGTTTAATTCGCGCAACATACAGTAATGGTCAAGCAGTACCTATCGGTAAAATTGCCCTTGCTAATTTTGCTAATGCTCAAGCACTCAATAAAATCGGTAATACGCAGTGGAAAGAAACTACGGATTCTGGTCCTGTTATTGCTGGTGAAGCAGCTACAGGTAGTTTTGGCCAAATTCAGTCAGGTGCTTTAGAAACATCAAATGTCGATTTGACGAAAGAATTAGTGGGATTGATTACCGCACAACGTAACTTCCAAGCTAACTCGAAAGCGATAGAAACCAACAACACTATTACACAGACGATAATCAATATTCGTTAAATTATAGACCTAGCCCTCACCCTATGGGGGAGGGCATATAGGAGGACATCACTATGGATCGCATGCTTTATATATCTATGAACGCCGCACAGCAAACGATGCTGTCACAGGCGGCAAATAGTAATAATCTTGCCAATGTAAATACAACAGGTTTTCGTGCTGATTTTGAACAGTTTCGCAGCCAACCTGTATTTGGTGAAGGTTTGCCAACACGTGTTTACTCGATGAGTGAGCGTCCTGCGACGGATTGTCAACAAGGATCAGTTCAGTCAACGGGTCGAGAATTAGATGTCTCTATCCAAGGTGACGGTTTTTTGGCAGTTCAAGGCAAAGATGGTCGAGAAGGTTATACCCGAGCGGGTGATTTACAAATTACGGCAACAGGTCAATTAGTAACAGGCACAGGTTTAGCGGTGATGGGTGAAGGTGGCCCAATTGCTATTCCTCCAGCAGAAAAAATAGAGATTGGGTCTGACGGCACAATTAGCATTCGTCCTATTGGTGGTGATGCGAATGCCTTAGCGGTATTGGATCGAATCAAGCTGGTGAAGCCAGAACTAAATAACGTGTTTAAGGATAGTGATGGTTTAATGCGGATGCAAGATGGTACGGATGCACCATTAGATGCAGCTGTTACGGTAGCTTCGGGTACATTGGAAGGTAGTAATGTTAATGCCGTCAGTGCCTTAGTAAACATGATCGAATTACAACGACAATATGAAATGCAAGTCAAAATGATGAAGTCTGCCGATGATAATGGCGCCGCTTCGGCACGTTTGTTGCAATTCAACTAGTAAGTACGCAATAACGCGTCAAAATTAAGGTAGGAGGTATCCCATGAATCAAGCATTATGGATTGCCAAAACAGGACTCGATGCTCAGCAAACACGTATGTCGGTTATATCAAATAACTTGGCAAACGTTAATACCACTGGTTTTAAACAAGACCGTGCTGTGTTTGAAGATTTACTTTATCAAACCGTACGTCAACCAGGAGCTCAATCTTCCAGTAATACGCAATTACCATCTGGGTTAATGCTCGGTACAGGTGTTAGAACGGTTGCGACTGAAAAAATACACACTCAAGGTAATATTCAGCAAACAGGAAATGCGATGGATATGGCGATTCAAGGTCGTGGTTTTTTCCAGATTTTGATGCCAGATGGCGCACTTTCATATACGCGTGATGGTACCTTTCAAATTGATTCCACGGGTCAAATGGTCATGTCGAATGGCTATCCATTAGAACCTTCAGTTACTATTCCTGAAGATGCTTTGAGTGTCACGATTGGTAGTGATGGTGCGATAAGCGTATTACAATCAGGACAAACAGCATCGACGGTAGTGGGTAATATCGAATTAGCAGACTTTGTAAATCCAACTGGTTTACAGCCTATTGGTGAGAATCTATTTAAAGAGACGGGTGCCAGTGGCTCATCGATTACTGGTACGCCAGGCCTTACAGGGCTAGGTTCAGTTGTTGGCGGCGCGCTTGAAACGTCTAATGTGAACGTGGTGACTGAGCTCATTAATATGATTGAGACGCAACGTGCCTATGAAATGAATTCAAAAGCAATTTCGACAGCAGATCAAATGTTGCAATACGCAGCTCAGAATTTATAAGAATTAAGTAAGTGCCAATTAAATCTGGATTAGTATGACTGCTAGTTCAGGTTTAATTAGCCTGCGTTTTAAATCGACCATGCGCCAAAAAATAGATAGCTTGTGCAATAACGGCCTCATTAGTCATCATAAATGAATGTGTGACAGGTAGTTCAATATGATCAACCATACCGGCAACCTTGCTACTATCGACCGAGACTTTGCCATCATTGGGTTTAGGTATCATCAATGAAAGAATAGGATTGATGCTACGTGTGCCAGAAATAATACCCAAGTCAAAATCAACGGGACCAAGACTATTTGGAACACTTTGTTTGGTTGTACCTAGTTGCATGCCGGCAGGACCATTGATCAATTTAAATCCAGGTATATTGCCTAATTTGTCAACGACTTGAGATCCTTTGTTGGGCGGACCTAACATGACAACGCGACCCATATTTTTGATGACGTTGTTACTTAAAAATTGCCGAACTAAAATACCCCCCATCGAATGAGTAACAAAATTAATTTTTGCCGCTTTTGGACATATCGCTAAGGCCTTGGCTATCACTACTGCCGCTAGTTTTTCGACTTTATATTGGGTTGAAGGATAATTCACATTAATCGTCAAATAACCGGCACACTCCAAAGCTTTAGCTAGCTTTGTCATCGAATGGGCGCTTCTTGCCAAACCGTGTAACAAAATAACGTATTCTGGTGAGTGTGTGGTCAACGTTAAAAACCTTTATTGCATCGAGCCAGTAGATGGGCGATAAGTTTGGCCAACAAGTAATAAAATAGTAGCCAAAATAGGAGGGATAGTGACCAACCCAAAACGTTGGGAGATGGCAGTGCCCATCCACTTAAACCGTCATTGATTAAAACGGGTAATCCTACAGAATTAAGCAGATAGGGCACCATTACTGCTGTTATACCAAAGGCTGAAAATGATGAGTCTCGTAATATAGGCAAGTAAACAATTAGCAGCAAAATAAACAGATGAAATAATGATAATCCAAGCCAGATTGCCAAGGTATGGCGATTAATCATCTTGGACACTAGCTTCGGTCCTCGCCGTATTAACTTGCTCAAGGGCAATTTGTTTGGCCTTAGTAACGTCGTTTTTACCGCTGCCCAATTTGGGGATAGCCTCAACTTCGATTAACAAGCTAGGCATCATTAAGCTATTAAGTGTGGAATTGGTAATACAGGCTTTTAAATCTGCATCTTCGATCTGACCTGAATAAAGTAACACGACTTTTTCACCTTTTTTATCATCAGGCACTGTGGTCGCTAATATTTCAATATCTTCGGGTAGGTTTGTATTGATGCTGGCTTCTATAGCGCCAAGGCTAATCATCTCACCTCCAATTTTGGCAAAGCGTGAGTAACGGTCAACAATAACTAAGAAGCCATCTTTATCCAAGTGTCCCTTGTCGCCCGTTTTATACCAGCGGTGACCATCAATCTCGACCAGTACATCTGCGGTTCTTTCAGGATCATTTAAGTAGCCCTGCATCACCTGGGTGCCACCAATTAGGATAAGACCGTCTTCTTCAATAGGCAGACTTTTTAAGGTGTCAGGATCAACGATCCGCACACTACTACCTGGTAATGGTAGGCCAACGGAGCCTTTTTTGTCGCCTGTTTGAACCTTCCAATCATCAAGTCCAATGCGATCAGGAAGGTTAACTGTGGCAACGGGCGTTGTCTCTGTTGTGCCATAACCTTCGTAAATAGTTTTACCAAATTTCAGGCTAAAGCTATCTCGTATTTCAGGATTAAGTCGTTCTGCACCCGCTACCAGAATGCGTAATGAATCTAACATTAAGGGGTGAATACGGCTGTTTTTAGTAAATAGCCGTAAGAAGGTTGAAGTGCCGCAGAAAATCGTCGCTTGATGTTGGCAAATACCTTTAGAGATATTCAGCACATCGGTAGGATCTGGGTGACAAATAGCTGGCACACCTTCAATCAATGGCAGTAAGCCAGTGACGGTTAAACCGAAAGCGTGAAACAGCGGTAAGCTCGCCACCATGACATCTTCATCTCGGATGTCGAGTACATCGGATACTTGTTTAATGTTGCCCATAATATTTTGATGGCTAAGTATTACACCCTTGGGTTCGCCTTCGCTACCACTCGAAAATAAGATCGTAGCAGGTGAGTGAATATTGACTGACTTGCCAAATAGGTGGATTAATATGCCTGTAGGTAGGCAATAGCTAGCCAGTAAGGTCAGTATTTGTTCTGATTTTTTGATCTCATTATGGATATCCTCTAGATAAACAGGCGATGCTTGCTCAAATAAGACATCCAGCTCAATACCTCTTCCTTGTAACTTTTTAATAAACTGGCGCGAGGTATAAATCGTTTTTATTTCAGCTTTATTGATGGCGGACAATAATGAATCAACATTAGCGGTAAAGTTGAGGTTGATCACCGTTTTGCCACTAATAAATGCTCCCATATTTGCAAGCAGTCCGGCACTGCTTGTGGGTAATAATAAACCGACATTTTTTTCAGGACTATGTCTTTTGAAGCGTCGTGAAAATAGCAGGCTTATTATTAATGCCTTACGGCGAGATAATGAAACATTGCTTTTAATATCAGTTAAACAGGTTGTGCGACCACTTTGTTTTGCACGATCAACCCATGAATGCGCCAAGCTAGGTAAGTTTTCGGTATGGCTACGCCATGTATCAATCGATAGATCAAAAACGGTACTTTTAACTGCATATGCTTGGGTGTCAACAGCCATGGCTTGGCCAAAAGCTACAATGATATCTCTACGTATTCGAGTTTGGCGAAGTAACTGCATTTTACTACTTGAACGTGAGAATCGACTGCCCCACAAGCCATGTAAATAGAAGGGTAAAATGATGCCATCAACATCTTCTACGCATCGTTCAAAACCTTGTTTGAACTCCGCTAACTGGCCATTTCGACTAATAGAGCCTTCTGGAAACAAACAGACTACTTCACCTTGTTTTAAATGCTGATTAATAGTGGCGAGTGCACCTTTGCTACTAGTGCCGGAGATCGGAATTACACCAAATAAGTCGAGAAACCATTTTAAATACCATTTTTGATAAATGTCTTTATCCATCACAAATAAAACCGGTCTAGGACTAGCAATTTGGATCATTGCCCAGTCTAGCCAGCTAATATGATTACCTAACATCAACACAGCACCTTGTGACGGCATGTGGTCAAAACCTTGAACATTGATACGATATTTACTGGCAAACACCACGCCGAGAATATAGCGAACAAGTGATTGCGGTAGCTTCCATACCGTATAACTCGCGCCAACAAGGGTGACGATGGCCAATATATTGAGCAAGGTTTTACTTGGGACATCGGCCATTGCAAAAACAACGGTGAGACAGAGGAACGTCAGCATTACGACATTTTGAATCCAGTTATTACCAGCAAGTACCGTCCCTAATTGTTGTGCTTTAGCATGGAACTGGATTAATGCATTAAGTGGCACAATAAATAAGCCACCAAAAAATCCAAAAGCGAGGATATCTATAGCCAAAAAGGTTGTTGATCTGAGTTGCGGTAAAAAGAACAAAGAGACGACCATGCCCAATGCGCCAAGAGGAATCAGCCCTGCTTCAATATATCGGTCAGAGATTTTACCTGCCAATAATGAACCAGCGACAATACCCAAACCTGAACAGGCAAGTAAGCCTTGAATAACAATCGTATTATTTATCGATAACACTTCTTTTACAAAGGCGGGGAAGATGGCAAGCACAACTTGTGATACGCCCCAGAAAACGGATAAACCAATAATGGATAACCAAATAACGGGATCAAATCGCAGTAAGTTGAAATTGTTGTGCAGTGTTTTACCGGTGCGATATTTTTTCCAGCTAAAGGATTCGCTATTGATAGGGTGTTCGATATTGGGTAAACCTAGGGCGAAATAAAGCTCAAGTAAACTGCCGGCAACAAGTAACCAGCCAAGCGGTGCAATCACCCGAATAATATCGGCTTCTGAAGAAAACTCATGTCCTGCCAGTGCATTTTCAAAAAGGATTGAGAAAACAAACATGCCCAATAATATCGCTATGATGGTGACGGACTGCACAACACCATTGGCAAAGGTTAAATGATTTTTACCGGCAATTTCACGAATATAGCCGTATTTAGCGGGTGAATAAAATGCACTTTGTGCCGCCAGTAAAAAGGTCATGGCAAAGGCTAGTTTAAACCAGCCTAAATAGTATGAGGCGGTGATCATCAGCGTTAATATGACGGCAGCCAAGGCAGCCCATTGCATTATTTTAGGTTTTTTAAAACGATCAGCTAAAAAACCGGAAGGGGTAAATAATAAAACAAAAGGTAATAAAATAAGGCCATTAATGATAGCAGTTAAAATAACTTGCGTTGAGCCATCATAGACTTTGAAAACAGTGTTTTGAATAATAATTTTATGGCCTAAATCGACAAAAGCATTTAGGAAAATCATTGATATAAAGGGCAAAAAGCCCGTTGCTTTAAAAAGTGAGTTCATGAGTTGCTCTGGCTTTAGAAAATGTTAGGAGACATCTTAATTAGATGCGTTAAATAAAGCGACTAAAGATCCTAAGTTGCAATATTTTGAATCTAAAGTATCGCTATGTAATACTTATCACGGTAATAATGATTAAATATGAGCATGTGAGGCATAAATGGCGCAAACAAAGCAATTAATTGATACCTTAAAGCGAGCGCTAAAAGCGCATGGTTTATCTTATGCCGATGTTGCTAGCCAGCTCACATTGTCTGAAGCTAGTGTAAAACGTTTATTTGCCGAAGCCAGTTTTTCTTTAGCAAGACTCGATGCTATTTGCCAAATGATGGATATGGAAATTTCAGATTTGGTTTTGCTGATGAATAATCAGGCGCGGTCAATGGTGTCGAAACTTTCGTTTGAGCAAGAACAGGAGATTGCGACAAATATAGCTCTATTGCTGGTCACTGTTTGTGTGCTCAACCGTTGGACAATGCCGCAGTTAATGGACCATTTCCATCTGTCCGAACATGAATGTATTCGTTATCTCGTCGTGTTAGATAGACTGAGATTGATTGATTTGTTAGCCGGTAATCGTATTAAATTAAAAGTAGCTACCAATTTTAAGTGGCTTGATAATGGTCCTATTCAGCAGTTCTTTCAGCAAAAAGTTGCCGCAGATTTTTTTAATACCCAATTTACCGAGCAACAGGAACAGCTCATCGTGAAAAATGGCATGTTAAGCGATGCCGCGATGATCGTCTTTCACCGAAAAGTGGAACAATTAGCTCGTGATTTTGATGAACTTAATAACGACGATGCCGTGTTGCCACTTGATCAACGCCGTGGCACTACGGCAGTATTCGCGATGCGAAGTTGGCAATACGGCTTATTTGAACGTTTACGTAAATAAAACTTAAGGCTGAGTGTCGAACTATTGTTCCGTTAGCCTGACAGCCAAAACATCACATAAAGCGTGATGCAAAACGCCATTGGCAGTAGAACCAAGTAATAATTTTATGCCATGGCGACCGTGGGAACCGACAACAATTAAATCTACTTTATTATCGTTAGCTAAACTCACTATGTTCAGGCTGGGGCTACCAAATTCTACCCATTGATTTGCAGTAGGGAGATCAAATTTTTTGGCAATATCGGCGATGTGTTTTTTACCTGAATCGAGCATGGCATCACGCATATCCAGATCAACACTGATCATGGGTTCGTATGCAAAATCAGCAATCGGGAAGTCTTCGATAATATGACAAATGCTGAGTTTTGCTTGATAACGTTCAGCGATTTCTTGGGCGCGGTTTATAACCTGTTGGCTGTGCTCGGAAAAGTCAGCGGCGATCAGAATATGTTGGTAGTTTTCCATGAGATTTGTGCCTCATAAAAGTTAAGGGCAGGTGAAAGACCTGCCCTTTTATTAAACGTGTTGTGCCTTATTTTTCACTTTCTAAAAAGCGTTCAGCATCTAATGCCGCCATACAACCTGCACCGGCAGATGTAATGGCTTGACGATAAATAGGATCAGAAACATCACCTGCTGCAAACACACCTTTAATGCTAGTCTGAGTACCTTTTTTCAGCGTAATGTAGCCATGTTCCATCTCGAGTTGTTCGATAAACATATCTGTATTTGGTTTATGGCCAATGGCAATAAAAACACCTTGTACAGTGACATCTTGCATGCTGTCATCTAAATTATTTTTGATACGTAAACCCGTGACACCTGCTTGATCGCCCAATACTTCATCAAGTTGTGAGTTCCATAATATCTCTACATTGCCTTCTTCCGCTTTTTTCAGAAGTTGGGCACTTAAGATCTTTTCAGAAGTAAATTTATCGCGGCGATGAATAACCGTTACTTTTGATGCAATATTAGATAAATATAAAGCTTCTTCAACCGCTGTATTACCACCGCCAATTACAGCGACGGGTTGATTTTTGTAGAAGAAACCATCGCAAGTGGCACATGCAGAAACGCCGCGGCCTTTGAATGCTTCTTCAGATTCCATACCTAGATATTGCGCAGAGGCACCCGTGGCAATGATCAATGCATCGGCGGTATATTCACCTGCATCACCGATTAGTCGAAATGGACGTTTACTTAGATCAGCAGTATGAATGTGATCAAAGATGATGTCGGTACCAAAACGTTCGGCATGACGCTGCATCCGCTGCATCAATTCAGGGCCCTCGACACCCTGATCATCACCGGGCCAGTTATCAACATCGGTGGTAGTGGTGAGTTGTCCACCTTGTTCAATGCCGGTAATTAATACTGGTTCAAGTGCTGCGCGAGCAGCGTAGACCGCCGCAGTGTAACCCGCTGGGCCTGAACCAAGAATAAGTAAGCGGCAATGTTTACTGTCAGCCATTTTTTCGATCTCCAATTAATTTGCTTGAATTTCTATAAGGGTACTCACTGCTGTGCATTTGGTAAAGCATATCAGTTGAAAAGCTGTGTTAAAATCAGAGCTTAATTTATTAGCTTTATTGGAAATATTACATTGGCTCAGGCAACACGAGTGAACGATAAAGAAAAACGACAGGTAATGTCTAGTGCTGTAGGCTTTCGCTTACGCGAAGCAGCGCTTATTTTAGCGCTAGCATTAGCCGGTTATTTGTTACTGTCATTGTGGTCATATCAGCCGACTGACCCCGCATGGTCGACGACTGGCACTAATGATGCGATCTCAAATCGAGGTGGCATTGTGGGTTCTTGGTTAGCCGATGCCTTGTTATATGGGTTTGGTTTTCCGGCCTACTTATCGCCTTTAATGCTGGGATTTAGTGGCTGGCTATTATTTAGCTGGGGTAAAAGGGCAGATTCTGAAGGCGCTTTACACTTTTGGATTTTAAAAGCTGTTGGTTTAGTGATGGCGCTTTCCGCAGCGAGTGGCTTATCAACTCTAAGTTTGGCTGCCTACGCCAGTTTATTGCCCTTAGGTGCTGGTGGTATTTTAGGTGAAGTGGTAGGCAATGGATTTGTATCAATATTTGGTGCCTCTGGTACCAGCTTATTACTGTTGGCGGTATTTTTAACTGGCGTGACTTTATATACAGGCCTGTCATGGTTGATGGTAATTGATCGATTGGGTGCTGTGGCGTTATTGATCATGACCCGTAGTGCGCGCTGGCTTCGTGAGTTCAAAGAAAAATTGGTCGTAAAAGAAACCAAGCAACGCCGAGAAGTCACTTTTCGTGAAAAAAATGAAAAAATCAAATCACAACCGAAGGTGCGTGTTGAGCCAGTAATAGAAGTCACCGCACCGAGTAAACGTGAAGAAAAAGAACGCCAAGTTCCTTTGTTTGAAACTCCGGAAGAAGGGGGTAACAGCATGCCTGCATTGGCCTTACTTGATATGGCGACAGCGAGTGTTGGGGGCTATAGCGAGGAAGTTTTACAGGCTATGTCACGTCTGGTCGAACTTAAGTTAAAAGATTTTGGCGTTGAAGTGCAAGTAGTAGAAGTGCAACCAGGCCCTGTAGTTACGCGTTTTGAATTACAACCTGCTGCTGGTATTAAAGTCAGTCGAATTTCTGGCTTGGCAAAAGATTTGGCGCGTTCTTTATCGGTCAGCAGTGTTCGTGTTGTTGAGGTTATACCTGGTAAACCGGTCGTTGGCTTAGAAATTCCGAATGAACATCGAGATATAGTCCGACTACGTGAAATTTTAGGTTCAGAAGGTTACGAAAACAATAAATCTGTGTTGATGATGGCATTGGGTAAAGACATTGCAGGTCGTCCTGTATCCGTTGATCTAGAAAAAATGCCGCACTTATTAGTAGCGGGGACTACTGGGTCGGGTAAATCGGTTGCAGTAAATGCGATGATTTTAAGTCTGCTTTACAAGGCGACACCTGAGCAAGTTCGCCTGATCATGATTGATCCAAAAATGTTGGAATTATCCGTTTATGAAGATATTCCTCATTTATTAACCCCTGTTGTTACGGATATGAAAGAAGCGGCCAATGCTTTACGTTGGTGTGTTGCAGAAATGGAACGACGTTATCCCTTAATGGCTGCCATGGGCGTACGAAATATTACCGGCTTCAATAAAAAGGTTAAAGATGCGATAGATCGCGGTGAACCAATAATTGATCCTATGGTTGACTTAGTTGATGGCGAACCGCCGGAAACATTGGTGCCACTGCCCTTTATCGTGGTCATTATTGATGAGCTTGCCGATATGATGATGGTGGTTGGTAAACAAGTCGAAGAATTAATTGCTCGTCTGGCACAAAAAGCCCGTGCATCGGGTATTCATCTGATTTTAGCGACGCAACGACCATCAGTCGATGTTATTACCGGCTTGATTAAAGCCAATATTCCTACGCGAATGGCTTTTCAAGTATCGTCACGAATTGATTCACGGACAATTTTGGACCAAATGGGTGCCGAGCAATTATTAGGGCAGGGTGATATGTTGTTCTTGCCACCAGGCACCAGCATACCTGAACGTGTACATGGTGCTTTTGTTGATGACCATGAAGTGCATCAAGTCGTTAACTTCTTGAAAAAATATGCCCAACCTAACTATTTAGAAGAAATTACGCGTGGCATACCAGAGGACGATGATGATAGTAGCAATCTGAGCGACCCAAGTGATGGTGAGCAAGACGCGTTATATGACCAAGCAGTGCAAATCGTAACTGAAAGCCAACGCGCCTCTATTTCAGGTGTGCAGCGTCGTTTAAAGATTGGTTATAACCGGGCGGCACGTATTGTTGAAGCGATGGAAGCCGCTGGTGTAGTGTCATCTATGCAAGGTAATGGTAGCCGTGAGGTACTGGCACCAAAACCGCGGGGAGATTATTAAGCAGAACTTCTCTCGATTAAAAGCAAAATGAATGATGTAGTGCAAGTCGTCTCTAGCTTTTACTTATTTAAAACAGATATTGGGCAACGATTAACTGTAAATGGTGGTCGTAGTCCTACAGCGAGTCAGCGTGACTCGATGAAAAAATTGGAGTCTCGGCATGACAGGTAAAAAACTTCTGCAATATGGCATTGTTGTTTTGACGATGTTGTCGTCATTTACATTGTCGGCGGCAGATTCAGCATCAGCAAAACTAAACACTTTTGTAAAAAATGTGGTGACATATAAAGCTAACTTCCAACAGACAGTACTAGATCCACAAGGTAATGTTATGGAAAAAGCGCAAGGTGAATTTGTATTAGAACGCCCAGGTAAGTTCCGTTGGGATTATCAAGAGCCTTTCCCGCAACATATTGTGGCCGATGGCCAACGTATTTGGTTTTATGATGTTGATCTCGAACAAGTGACCGTAAAGTCACAACATGAAGCATTAACCGATACACCTGCGACCTTATTGTCTGGAAATTCGCTACCGACAGATAAGTATATAGTGACTGACGTGCCTTCTGAAGATGGCATGTTGTGGGTTGAACTTGTCCCTAAAAATGTCGACTCTAGCTTTCAAACTATTGCATTGGCCTTTGATCAATATGGCTTACGTACAATGATTATGAAGGATAGCTTTGATCAACGCACTAGACTGGTTTTCAGCCAAGCACAAGAAAATCCTGTACTGGCCAAAGATACCTTCGTCTTCACGCCAGCACCAGGAGTGGACGTAGTAGGTGATACTGGCTTGTGAGTCTGTTTGGCAACATTGATGATCTAGCGGGGCGGCCACTCGCCGATAGAATGCGTCCTAAAACACTGGATGGTTATATTGGTCAATATCATCTGCTGGGTGAAGGAAAACCATTACGACAGGCAATCGCTTCAGGTCAACCTCATTCGATGATTTTCTGGGGGCCCCCAGGCACAGGTAAAACAACCTTAGGTAAATTGATCGCCGGTTATTGTGATATGGAATTCATCACAATCTCAGCGGTGCTTGCAGGCGTCAAAGAAGTACGTGCCGCCGTAGCGCGAGCGCAACAACTACAACAAGAACAAGGCCGTCGAACTTTACTATTCGTTGATGAAGTACATCGTTTTAATAAATCACAACAAGATGCATTTCTGCCTTATGTGGAAGATGGCACCTTTACATTTATTGGTGCAACAACAGAAAATCCTTCTTTTGAATTGAATAATGCTTTGTTATCGCGAACGCGGGTCTATGTGCTTAAATCTCTGGAAGCGACAGATTTACGGGAAATTATTGATCGTGCTTTGAATGATGGTGAAGTGGGCTTAGCTGATCGCGGCATAGCATTTCCTGATGTCTTACGGGGTACCCTATCAGAAGCCGCAGACGGTGATGGTCGGCGTGTACTGAACTTGTTGGAAATAGTCGTTGATTTAGCCGATAGCAAAGGTCAAACGAGTGTTGATGAAGACGATTTAGCCGAAGTATTAACGGGCACATTACGCCGCTTTGATAAAGGTGGCGAAGCGTTTTATGACCAGATCTCCGCCTTACATAAATCAGTTAGGGGGTCATCACCCGATGCAGCATTATATTGGCTATGCCGGATGCTTGATGGTGGCTGTGATCCAGTTTATTTAATGCGACGTATTGTGCGTATGGCGAGTGAAGATATCGGCAATGCTGATCCTCGCGGTTTACGCATCGCATTAGATGCATGGGAAAGCTTTGATAAATTAGGTCGGCCTGAAGGTGAGCTCGCTATTGCCCAAGCGGTAATGTATTTAGCAAGCGCACCGAAAAGTAATGCGGTTTACATGGCATTTAATGCCGCTATGCAAGATGTGCGTAGCCAAGGTTCATCGGAAGTGCCGTTACATTTACGAAATGCACCAACAAAGTTAATGAAAGAACTTGGCTATAAAAAAGACTATCGTTATGCCCACGACGAACCCGATGCCTATGCAGCGGGGGAAAATTACTTCCCAGAAAACATGGCACCAAGAAATTATTATCAGCCAGTTAATCGCGGCTTAGAAATTAAGATCGCTGAAAAATTAGCACGCCTGAAAATGCTAGATAAGCAGGCGAATAAATAAACAAGACAAGCTAGTGTATTTACCAGCCAATCAGATAGCGACTGTTGTGCTTTAAAACAGCTTTGATTGAGTAAGCGATAAGCAAACTAATTGCCACTGTCACTATGATTACGCCAAACCATATTAAAATATCGGGTGCATTGGGAAATAATGTAAACGGACGATATTGATGGATTATATGTAATACCCAAGTATGCAAAAAGTAGATCGCAAAGCTTGATGAAGCCAAAAGTTTTAACCCTGGTATGGTTTTGTTTTCATAGCGATGAAGTAATGAAAGAAAAAAGAAACACAGAGCTATTTTTTGGAAGATATTGATATCTACGTCGCCATAAGAAAAAATGTCTGCCTTAGAGAGCGCGCCTCTAGAATCAAAATACATTGATTGCAGAACGGCTAAAGCGATCACGATGAAACCAAAAATAAGCGTCTTACCTTTAAGAAAAGGTTCGAATTGTTCACGGTTTATCGAGCAGTTAATGCCTATTAAATAGATCGGAATATAATAAATAACCGAATGGATCGGCGACATATTTAAGATTGGCCGATGTACAAAAAATGCCGAAAATAGTAATAAAATAACCATCAGGGTTAGTCTCACAGCTAAAGATAACCTGATATATGCAATGAATAGCGGTGAGATTAAAAACATAATCATGATAAAGGGAATGTACCAGTAGGCGTACATAATCCGCCCCGTCCATAGATAGCTAACATACAACTGAATATAATCCATCCATGATGTACCATCAGTAGAGATCAATCGATCGAGAAAGGGAAATGGTTTTGATGACAGTGCGAAATAGATAAAGCCTAAAGTTGATAGGATCAGATAAGGAATTAAGACATTCTTTACTTTTTTCGACATAAAGATTTTCATCTCAAAATCTTTATAGAAAATATGGTGGAAGAAAAATCCTGAAATAAATACGAATAAAGCAGTACCGCTATAAACGATATTAGTCAGCACTTTTTCGCTAAAAGTATCTATCGGCCAAGTGCCAAAGGAATGGCCGGCGACAATAAATAAAATGGCAACGCCTCTAAAATAATCAAATGATACTAACCGCATCGCGTTTAACCTTACTGAAAGCTAGAATGATATCAACAGACTAAAGCTTTAGTTTATGTCATGTCGATATGAAGTATGATGAATATATTGATTGGTTTAGTATTAAGTAAGCAAGAGATAAATAATAAAGAAAGCCAGATGACGGTATGAGTTTATGTAAAATATCATATGAACATTTTAACTTTCAATACTGGTAGCGGGTTTGTAAGCAAAAGCACATGCTTAATTCTTTTGGCTTTAACAACTAAATGCTTAGGCCTAATTAAAATCTAAATATCTCAGCGGGAATAGTTTCATCCCACTGAGATATTTATCAGATTAAACCTGTTGCGTAGCGACTATTGAGCTATGCCTTCTTAATAATGCTAATGACATATAACAACATAATAGCGCCGACAGTAGCGGTGACTATCGCCCCTAGTAAGCCGCCAGCATTGGCATTGAGACCGAGTAAATTGAATACGAAACCACCCAACACGGCACCAACAACGCCGACAATAACATTACCTACGATGCCAAATCTTTTGCTGTTCATTATTTTACCGGCTAGCCAACCTGCTAGGCCGCCAATAGCTAAAAATATTATCAAGCTAGTAATGCTCATGATGTCTCCAGTTTAATTTTTAAAAAGATATAGGCCAACAATAAAACTGGCTGCACCCGTTATATATAAGGTCATTACCTTATCGGTATCTGAACCTATGACGGCTTGCGTTAGTTGCGAGCCGATAGAATCAGATAATTGAAAGCCCCATAACGCTAAGCCAGCACCTACAACCAACAGGATAAGTCCGATAATTTTCATTGTGATTCCTGAGCCCAGTGCATCTGGAACTCCTAATTAAACCCCAGCTAGGGATAAGAAAAACGCCGTCATTCCCTTAGGCTTTTAGCGGGAATCTATGCCAAAATTGCCTGTTCATTGTACTCTCAGCATTGATTCCGGCTAAAAAGATCACCGGAATGACGATATATTGTTTAAGTTTGTACTTTTTACCTCTTAACCTGAGTTTAGGTTAATTAGTAGCACTAGGCTTCTATGTTAACGAGGTGCCGCCTAGTTGTCTTTTTATTTAGTTTTAGCAACGCGATAATGCTGACCGATTTATAGTGCTTTAATCCATCAAGAATAGATCATAACTGAAAGCACAAATGCTTGTTACTTACTTTTCCAAGTATCTTCGAGTGAGGCGCTATTGAGGCCTTATTCAATTTCTTGTCTAAAAGTAAGAAGACATCTATTGAAGAAAATTATCTTCCATAATACTAATTGAGACCTTTGCACGAACCACTTTTATTAGTGCCAGATTAGCTGAAAGCTAATTTTTTGAATAAATTTAGAAAAAAGTGACGTCACACGTTCATTTTTCTCCAATTTACGGGTTATTTACCCGCTATCTCCCTTTT
>JAGXHJ010000033.1 GCA_024636315.1 Methylophaga sp. | reverse complement strand
TGGCTCTCAAACGACTGACGGGCCGAGTATGTAATAACTGCACTATTCTTCGCTGCGCTACGAAAGCTGCTGTTATTACCAGTCCCTACGGAGGGCTTGCACTACTTACTCGCTATCGCATCGTTCCATGTAGTGCGTCGATTGCTATGCCTCCAGAGCTACAACAAGTCAGTGGCTTAATGCGAAAGTTTGGCTTAGGTGGTCAGGCCGATGTGTTTGAACAAAGTATGAATCACGCAGCTGAAAAAGCAGCGCCAGAGGCAACCAATATCATTGTCAACGCTATTAAGAACATGAGTATTAAAGACGCTAATGCCATTTTACAAGGCCCAGATAATGCCGCGACCGAATACTTCAAAGCGCAAACAACAGAGCAATTAACGGGCTTATTTAGACCGGCTATTGATACATCTTTAAACCAAGTCGGGACCACCAAATACTACAATGACTTAACCGGAAAAGTCGCTACATTACCGCTAGTGGGCAAAGATGTTAATCTTGATTTGCCAGACTATGTGACCGAACAAGCGTTAAATGGCCTATTCACTATGATCGCGGCTGAAGAGAAAAAAATTCGTGAAAATCCTGCCGCAAGAACGACAGAATTATTGAAACAGGTTTTTTCTTCAAAATAATATTACTTGCTTTAGATGGAAGCTCTGATGCCACCCATAAACTGGCTTGTTCTATTGTTTTTATGTGCTTTCACAAGTAGCTTAATCATCACATGCAGCCACCACATCAACGTACCGACACCTCAGGCATTTAAGATAGATTGGTGGCAGTAAATCCTTTTAATATCCGTAGCACCCATATTGTGACCAACGATAACTTCGATATTTTATACCTAACTCTGATTTTGTTAATGGTCAAGTCACAAACTGGACAATGTATGAATCATTCCGCCGTGTTCATATTCCCTTTGGTGTAGCTTATGGCTCAGATAAAGACGAAGTAAAACTAGCGGCTTTAGAAGCGGCAGATGCCGTTGATTACACTTTAAAAAGTACTAATGATAAACATAAGGCCCAAGTTTGGATGACCGGCTTTGGCGATAGTAGTCTTAATTTTGAACTGATTGTCTGGCTAACACCCGCCGCTGTTAAATTGCCAGGACGCGTAATAGCCACCTAAAGATGGGAGCTCGATACCGCTCTTGCTCGCCATAATCTGGAAATTCCATTTCCACAACGCGATATCCATCTACGTAGCTTTTATGGTCTCAAAGATCAACAAGCCCTCAATGCTCAGAATAAGCGTGCAACTGAATAAATCTATTCATCAACCCCGTTCTGTAATACTATGACCAATCATTTTTACGGACAACATTAGGAATTAACAATGGCTGAAGAACATAAAATTAATCTCTGTAGTCAAGGTATTGCCCTTAAAGCTTTATTCAGCGGTTATTTAATCGTCGTCGCTATTGGTTATTTAATGGCCATTGTACAAATTCAATTCACTCATGGTATGGCTGATGGCGAACTAGGCTTATCGGTAGACGATATTGTTTACAGCTATTATGGCAAGCGCTCAGGCTCAGTCCTCGAAGCTAAACTTAATGGTTCAATGAAACTGATGGCTCCCGAAGCAGACCGTTTAAAAATAATTAACTGGGTACACAAAGGTGGTGACGAAAAATCGTTTAATGACACGGGAATTCGTAAAATTTTTGATACTAATTGCATCGCCTGCCATAACGCTTCAGCAGGCATAGCCATACCCGATTGGACCAAATTTGAAAATATCGCTAAACGTGCTGAAACCGATACTGGTGCTAGTTTTTCATCATTAGCTCGCATATCTCACATCCATTTATTTGGCATCGCCTTTATCTTTATGTTTGTCGGGCTTATCTTTAGTTTAGCTGCTGGCGTCCCTAGATATTTAAAAGCCGCTGTAATCGTGACTCCCTATGTATTTCTAATCATCGATATTTCATCATGGTGGTTAACTAAACTCAATCCGAACTTCGCATGGTTAGTCATTATCGGTGGTGGCGCTATGGCATTATCTTTTGCATTCATGTGGACAGTTTCAATGTACGAAATGTGGATTCGCCCACGTAAAGGTAGTGATAAACGTGATGCACTTTTGGATGAATAATCCATCAATTCGGACAGGACAATATTGATTAAAGATTAACAATTAGAAAACTAAGCCCGCTAAGAGCAATCAAGGCGGGTTTTTATTGGGAACTAGTTATCATCTAAAATTAAGTCATGCTCCTAGCCTCACTTAATCTCGGATATCATGATCTTCAGTAATCAATACAACCTGATTATGATAAAAATGTACATATCTTCTGAACTTTCCGTGACTTTCGAAAAACCACTTATATTGATAATACTGTCTATGTTGCACGTTTCCACCTTGAGACAAATAGTAATAAGCAAAGCTATTTTCTGATTGTCGTTTTGGGTGTTGTGACTTGGGACATACTTTTAGCACATCGTTGATTGTCATGCTGTATCGAATAAGTTTATTTCCACACCTAAAATTATCGACTTTTACCTCATCAGTAAAAACAAGATAAGGTAGCGTGACTAGACATATAATAGCTATATTCCGGTGGCATATCATGGACATTTTCAACATTCCTTATTTATAAAAACACATCGCCTTACCTTGGCTTTTCGTTGATTTTATTGAGCGTGCATAAAGGTTAAAATTCTTGGTTTCGTTCGAAAACATAATCATTCATTTAACTACTTACTCTTCAGCATCAATAGTAGGCAACTTCCTCCCAAATATGAGCCTTGCACGGGTAGTAGTTCAGGCTGATAATCAGTGGGAAAATCGACTTACTTCTGAGCGAAATATTCTTTAGTCAGTTTGAAAACTACAGGGCTAAGTAATATTAAAGCGATTAGATTCGGTAACGCCATCAATGCATTTAATGTATCAGCCACCAGCCAAATGAATGATAGATTAGACACGGCACCAATTGGCACTGCTATTATCCATAAAATACGGAATGGCATAATTGACCGCACACCAAATAAATATTCCACACATTTTTCACCATAAATACTCCAGCCTAAGATGGTGGTAAAGGCAAACAGACTAAGGCCAAAGGTCACAATATAGCCGCCGAATCCCGGCAAGGCAGATTCAAAAGCCAGTGAAGATAAGGTTGCCCCTGTTTCACCACTAGTCCATACACCTGACACAATAATCACTAGCCCAGTAATAGAACAAATAATTAGAGTATCAATGAAAGTACCGATCATGGCGATGGTACCTTGTCGTACAGGGCTATTGGTTGTCGCGGCAGCATGGGCTATCGGCGCGCTACCTAATCCAGCTTCATTAGAAAAAACACCGCGTGCCACACCGAAACGAATCGCCGCCCAAACAGCCGCACCAGCAAAACCACCGGTGGCGGCAATCGGTGTGAAGGCATGCGTAAAAATCAATTCAAATGCAGCCGGTATCATGTTGACATGTAAGCCTAAAATCACAATACCCGCCACGACATAGGTTATCGCCATAAAAGGTACTAATCTTCCAGCAACATGAGCGATACGTTTAATACCGCCAATCAGTACCATAGCAACTAAGCTAGCAATCACTAATCCTGTCAGTAATGGTGGCACACCAAAACTAGATGATAAAACATCTGCTACCGAATTTGCTTGAATTGTATTACCGATACCAAAGCCAGCTATAGCACCAAATATGGCAAAGGCAGTGCCTAACCAAGCAAAGCGTTTACTTAGACCATTTTTGATGTAATACATTGGGCCGCCGACTTTATGGCCATTTTCATCGGTTTCACGAAAATGAACCGCCAGCACGGCTTCAGCATATTTAGTCGCCATACCGACTAAAGCAGTCATCCACATCCAAAATAACGCACCTGGGCCACCTAAGAATATCGCAGTGGCTACGCCAGCAATATTACCCGTACCAATGGTGGCTGACAGCGAGGTCATCAAGGCATTAAAAGGTGCAATATCACCCTCGCCTTTCTGAGTTTTAGTCTCACGTCCAGCCCAGAGCATTTTGAAACCATAAGCTAATTTGGCAATAGGCATGCCTTTTAGCCCAATCATCAGCATCAAACCGGTGCCCAAGATCAGCACTAACATCAATGGCCCCCAAACAATACTATTAAGCTGTTTAATCAGATCGGTCATCAATGCCAGTATATCCATCATATTTCGTTCCTAAAAGTACGCTAATGTGATTATTGCTTGGTTATCCTTTAAGTGAGTTAGCCGTCTTGTTTAGCTTCCATCACTTCCCATTTTTCATACATGGCATTTAACTCTGCTGTCACCTTGGCTAATTCTGCTTGCGTGGCGGCAATCTTATCTTCTGATTGTTTATAAAACGCCGGTTGGCCAATCACATCGTGGAGCTCAGTTTGTTTTTTATCCAGCTGTTCGATTTTTTTAGGAAAGGCAGCTAGATCAAGTTGCTCTTGATAAGTAAGATTGGATTTCTTATTTGCTTTCTTTTCTACCGGTTTAGCTAATTTAGTGACGGTTTTATTTTTTTGCGCTTCATAGTCTTTATCCTGTTGACGCTGTTGCTGCCAATCATCATAACCACCGACATATTCACGTACCACGCCATCGTCATCAAACACGATTGTACTTGTAGCCACATTATTCAAGAAACTACGATCATGGCTGACTAGCAATAAGGTGCCTTTGTAGTTCATCAATAAATCTTCTAATAAATCTAGTGTTTCAGCATCCAAATCATTAGTCGGCTCATCCATTACCAATAGATTAGCAGGCTGGGTGAATAGTTTTGCTAATAACAGACGATTACGCTCCCCACCTGATAAGGCTTTAACGGGAGTACGGGCACGTTCTGGCGTAAACAAGAAGTCTTGTAAATAACCAATGATATGTTTTGGAACACCGGCAATTTCGACAAAGTCACTACCTTGGCTAACATTTTCCGTTACGCTTTTTTCTTCATCTAACTGACTACGGAGTTGATCAAAATACGCGACGTCGATTTTAGTACCTCGGGTAACCGTACCTGTTTCAGGTTCAGCCCGCCCAAGTAAAATGGATAACATGGTACTTTTACCACAACCATTTGCACCAATAATACCAATGCGATCGCCACGTTGAATAAAGGTTGAAAAGTCTTTGAATAAAACTCGACCATCGAAACTTTGGCCTAAGTTTTCTGCTTCAAAGACTAACTTGCCACTGCGATCAGAGTCTTGTAATTTCATTTTGACATTGCCCAACACTTCGCGACGTTGACCACGTTCGCGTCGTAATTGTTCTAATGCACGCACACGCCCTTCATTTCGCGTTCTTCTCGCTTTTACACCTTGGCGGATCCAAACTTCTTCTTGTGCTAGTTTTTTATCAAATAAAGCATTTTGTTGTGCTTCATCTGACAACAATGCCTCACGGCGCTCTAAGAAATTAGTATAGTCGCCAGGGAAACTAACCAAATTGCCGCGATCTAATTGCACAATTCGTGTAGCTAGAGCTTGTAAGAATGTTCGATCATGGGTGATAAATAATAAAGTCCCACCATAACTTTTCAAAAATTCTTCCAACCACATAATGGATGAAATATCCAAATGGTTAGTCGGCTCATCGAGCAACAGGATATCTGGTTGTTTGACCAAAGCCTGAGCAAGTAAAACACGACGTTTCATCCCACCTGATAAACCAGCAAAATCAACATCACCATCTAATGATAAGCGAGAGATAACGCTTTCAACACGTTGCTCTACTGTCCAACCATCAACCGCCTCTAAATTATGTTGCACCTTTTCAAGTTCAGCCAAAATCTTGTCTGAACTATCGGTTGCAAGACGATGAATGACATCGTGATAGGCGATTAGAATAGGTGCAATATCACCTAAACCGTGTGCCACCACATCAAATACACTACCTGAAGTACCCGCAGGTACTTCTTGTTCTAGGCGAGCAATTTTTAAGCCCTGCCCTCTAATTTCACCTGAATCTTGCTTGATTTCACCTGCAATCAATTTCATTAGGGTTGATTTGCCAGCACCATTACGGCCGACTAGACACACTCGTTCGCCTTGATCGAGTTGAAAATCAACTTTATCTAATAAATTTGGTCCGCCATAACTGACAGTAACTTGTTTTAATGACAATAACGCCAAAGTTTTTACCTCTAAATATACCTGAGCTAAGTTTTTATTCTTGCCCTGCTAATTCTAATTCTTCACTGGCTGCTAACCAGTCCATTTCTACTGTTTCTAATTCTGTTTTTAAACTGCCCTGTTGGACTATCAAAGCTTTTAATTTATCTTTTGCCGTACTTTCGTAGAGACTGTTATCGGCTAATTGCAACTCGATATCATTCAACTTAGTTTGTAAGGCGTCCATTTTATGTTCGGCTTTTTTAACCGTGTTCCGCAACGGTTGTAGTTTTTTACGTGCCTCAGCCGCATTGCGTCGGTCATCTTTTTTATTGGCCGTATTACTATTTTCTACTGCCGTCTTAGCGGGTTTATCTTTGTCCATTAACCACTGTCGATAATCATCAATATCACCGTCAAAGATCTTGGCGTGACCATCCGACACTAACCATAAATCATTCGCTACTGTGCGTAATAAATGCCGATCATGTGAGACAACAACCAAAGCACCTTCAAAATCCTGCAAAGCCATTGTTAATGCCAAACGCATATCTAAATCGAGATGATTCGTCGGTTCATCGAGCAATAATAACGCTGGTTTTTGGTAGACCAATAAAGCTAAAACTAAGCGCGCTTTCTCACCGCCTGAAAATGGGCCAACCGGAGCAAGTGCATCATCACCTTGGAAACCAAAGCCCCCTAGATGATTCCGTAACTCTGATTCAGGTCGTAGCGGATCTAAGGCTTGTAAATGCTGTAATGGACTTTCATCCAATGTCAGCTGTTCTAATTGATGTTGAGCAAAATAGGCGATCTTAATATCTTTCGCTTCTTTGCGTTTTCCCATCAAAGCAGGCAATACGCCGGCGATCAATTTTATCAGTGTTGATTTTCCCGCGCCATTGGGCCCTAACAAACCAATTCGGTCGCCCGGAGCGAGAGACAAATTCACTCCCGAGATCAATGGTTTATCATTATACCCTACTGCCACTTTATCTAAAGTTAATAAAGGTGCGACTAAACGTGTCGGCGGGTAAAATTGAAAATGAAATGGCGAATCAACATGCGCTGGCGCAATTAACTCCATTCGTTCAAGTGCTTTAATCCTACTCTGTGCTTGTTTGGCTTTGGTTGCTTGCGCCTTAAAGCGGGTTACAAAACTTCGAATATGGGCAATTTCACGTTGCTGTTTATTGTGCGCAGACTGTTGATGAGCCAAATGTTCTGTCCGAGCTAATTCAAAAGCAGAATAATTACCTGTATAAGCTTTTATTTTTTGGTGTTCAATATGAACAATTTGGGTCACTACACGATCTAGAAAATCACGATCATGCGAAATCAACACCAAGGTGCCTTGATAACTACGTAACCATTCTTCCAACCAATAAACAGCTTCTAAATCCAAATGGTTAGTCGGTTCATCAAGCAATAATAAATCGGAGCGACACATCAGCGCCTGCGCCAAATTTAAACGCATCCGCCAACCGCCCGAAAATGATGTGACAGGCGAGAGTTCTTGTTCGGCAGTAAAACCTAAGCCATGCATCAACCGTCCAGCACGACTGCGCGCAGTGTAACCATCAATTGCCGCTAAATTATCGTGTAATTCACTCTGATGATGGCCATCATGTGCAGCTTCTGCCACCCATAATTGATCTTGCAGACGCATATATTCTTCATCGCCTTGCAACACATATTCAATTGCAGGAATATCAACAGCAGGCGTTTCTTGTGCCACATGTGCGATCACCCATCCAGCTGGAATCGAGGCACTGCCATGATCTGCATGTAATTGATTGCGAAATAAGGCAAATAAACTCGATTTTCCCGTGCCATTTGCACCGGTAAGCCCGACGTTTTGTCCTGGATGAATCGTCAGGTTAGCAGACTCAAATAATAGCCTTGCGCCACGACGAATAGAAAGTTGATTTAGTTTTATCATGGCGCGCATTGTATCAGGGAGAAGGCTATCATTGCTGAACAACAAATACGGTTAGCTGTCCATTTTAAAGTAATGAGCCTTGACTATAGGTCATGTTTGGCAATTGCCAATCAATAGCCTGCCGACCATGCTCGACAAGGTAGCTATTTGCCTGACTAAAATGTCGACAACCAAAAAAACCACGATACGCTGATAATGGTGAAGGATGCGGGGCTTTTAATACTAAATGGCGGCTGGCATCTATCATTAGACCTTTTTTCTGAGCATAACTACCCCACAACATAAACACCACGTGATCGCACCGTTCATTAACAACATTAATTATCTTGTCGGTAAACTGTTCCCAGCCTTTACCTTGATGAGCATTAGCATTGGAATCTTCAACTGTTAATACGGCATTCAATAACAACACACCTTGCCCTGCCCAACTTTCTAAATAACCATGTTTTGCAGGAGCAATACCCAAATCAGTCTGCAACTCTTTATATATATTGGTCAAAGAAGGTGGCACTTTGACACCAGCTTGCACAGAAAAGCATAGTCCATGCGCCTGCCCCGATTGGTGATAGGGATCTTGGCCCAAGATCACAACTTTCACTTTATCTAATGGTGTCGCCTCTAGTGCATGAAACCAATCAGAGCTCTGGGGATAAATAGCTTTTCCTTGCTGCGTTTCTAAAGCCAAGAGACCTAATAAATCCTGCATATAGGCTGCTTCAAATTCTGCGTTTAACGCATCCTGCCAGCTGGGCGCTTTTTGCAAAGCCATGTATTAAGTCTCGTAAATTATCTAAGATTTAGAATAATATCAGTTTTGTGATGAGAAATTAATCTCCATTCATATTGTCCCAAAAGTGATAATGATAGTGATCGTAGTATCCTTAGGATAATTTTTACCTAGCCAATTGCCTTATTAAGGAGTCAATTTGGACCTCATCCATGACCCCATCCCTCATTTGCTTAGAAAGATTGCCATTCCAGCAAGTGTCGGCATGTTTTTCAACACCATGTATTACGTGGTTGATAACTACTACGCGGGCATGTTGTCATCAACGGCCTTGGCAGGTATTTCTCTGGCAGCACCGATTTATTTTATGGGTCTTGCGATCTCAATTGGTGTTGGTCAAGGTACCAGTGCTTTAGTCGGTAATTCACTAGGCGCCGCTAGACAACAAGAAGCAGAACAAATAGCCGGTAGTGCACTGTCATTTGCTTGGCTCTGTGCCTTTAGTATTGGATTATTGGTCTTATTGTCTGCACCCAAGCTATTCGCAATAATGGGCGCTGAAGGTGATTATGCTGGCGAGGCCCTAAATTATCTTTCTATCATTTTGCCTACATTGGCTTTTCTAGCACATGGTATGGCGACTAACGGGATACTAAATACACTAGGCGATACCACTAGTTTTCGTAATAGCTTAATGGTCGCCTTTTTAGCTAATATTGCACTTGACCCACTGCTGATGTTCGGATTTGGATGGGGTGTTTATGGTTTAGCTGTAGCTACCGCTTTAACCCAACTAGGTAGTGCAATCTATTTAACGATCAAAGTGCGACAAAGCAATCTTGGGAACTGCCTCAAAGTAACGAATTTATCGCCTAATCTAGCCCATTATAGTGCCCTAATCAGACAGTCATTACCTGCTAGCGGCAATATGTTTTTGATCGCATTAGGCTCAATTATTGTGACAGCTGCGGTCACTCGATTTGGTGAAGATGCCGTGGCAGGGTTAGGGATTGCACTTCGTATAGAACAGCTCGTATTGCTACCTACTATCGGTATTAATATTGCTGTACTTTCGTTAGTGAGTGTTAATTTTGGCGCTAAACACTATCAACGAATGGAAAAAGTGGCCTTGGATTCAATCACCATAGGCACGGGGCTAATGATCTTTGGCGGCATCTTGCTTTTTACTTTTGCCCGCCCTCTTATTGCTTTATTTGCTGACAATCCTGCGGTGATTGACGTTGGTGTTGGTTATTTGCGTGTTGAGGCCATTATTTTGCCAGCTTATGTCCTCGCCTTTGTATCTGGCGCCGTTTTGCAAGGTATGAAACAGCCCGAGATTCCAATGTACTTCAACATTGTTCGACAACTGTTGCTTCCCCTCAGCTTTATCACTATTGCTCTAACTATCATCGGTACCGATATTTATGGTGTTTGGTGGTCTATAGCAATCGCTAGCTGGATGACGGCAAGTGTACAATTTTTACACATGAGACGTAGGGTTAAACAGCAATATTAAAATGCGACAATGGTTCTCAAAAATATATTGTTCATACGAATGTATCGCCGCTAAAGCCAAAGTTCACCGAAGTACAATTCCCTAGTAACACGATTATAATGTATCGAAATATCACTCTCTTGTGAGCCATTTCAGTGCAAGAAAATCTTGCGCAACCAAATGGTGCATTTGTTTTGGAACTATATTCATAATGACGGCATAAACCAGCATAAATGTAAGCTGTAAACCTAACTGTTGTGACTCGGTTCACAACAAGGCATAATCAAATTTCTTCTAGCTAGAGCAGAATTTATGACCTCAAAATTAGATAAAACCGACTCGCAATGGCGCGAATTATTGAACGATGAGCAGTATCGAGTTACTCGTCAGGCAGGTACTGAACCACCATTTTCCGGTGAATATGTATCTCATCACGAAAACGGTGACTACTTATGTGTGTGTTGCCAACAAGCACTATTTTCGTCTAGCGATAAATTTGACTCGGGTTGCGGCTGGCCAAGTTTTTCGTCTCAAATTGAACACGGGGTAGTCAGCCATCATGGTGATCACTCTCTTGGCATGGATCGTACTGAAGTTCGTTGCCGCCATTGCGATGCTCATCTTGGACATATTTTTGATGATGGCCCTGCACCAACGGGTTTACGTTATTGCATTAATTCTGTGGCTTTAAATTTTATTAAAAAAGAAGAATGAGTCTAAGTGCTTGGTTTGTTTATATTGTTGAAGCAGAAAATGGTCACTTTTATACCGGCATTACCACTGATTTAGCGCGACGATTGACAGAACACCAAACGAAACAAGGTGGCGCGCGTTTTTTTCATACCAGTGCAGCTAAGCAGATAGTTTATCAAGAACCGCACCCTGACCGTAGTAGCGCGTCAAAACGTGAAGCGGCAATCAAAAAAATGTCACGAAAAGCAAAGATTACTCTTATCGAAACTCAGTAAGTTCATGTATAATGGTGAGTTTTTCAAAGCTCCCATATAACAGGAACACCATCTTGCTTACTACTGCAAACATCACCATGCAATTCGGCGCAAAGCCGTTATTTGAAAATGTCTCGGTTAAATTCGGCGAAGGCAATCGCTACGGTCTAATCGGTGCGAATGGCTGTGGTAAATCCACTTTCATGAAAATCATCTCGAAAAAGCTAGAGCCGACAGCAGGCAACGTTAGTTACGATCCTCATGAAACGTATGCGGTGCTTGAACAAGATCAATTCGCTTATGAAAACCAGCGTGTTATTGACGTAGTTATTATGGGCGATAAAGCATTGTGGGAAGTTCATCATGAACGTGATCGCATTTACAGTTTGCCAGAAATGACCGAAGAAGACGGGATAAAAGTAGCCCATCTTGAAGGCGAATACGCTGAATTAGATGGTTATACAGCTGAATCTCGCGCTGGTGAATTATTGTTAGGTGTCGGTATCGGTACAGACCAACATTACGGTCCAATGAGCGAAATAGCACCAGGTTGGAAATTACGTATTCTATTGGCACAAGTGTTATTTGCCGATCCTGATATATTGCTACTCGATGAGCCTACTAACCATCTGGATATCAATACGATTCGTTGGTTAGAAAGCATGATCAATCAGCGTAGCGGCACCATGATTATCATCTCGCATGATCGTCATTTCTTAAACAGTGTATGTACACATATGGCTGATATGGATTTTGGTGAACTTCGTGTTTATCCTGGTAACTATGACGAATACATGTTGGCATCTATTCAAGCACGCGAACAACAATTGTCTGACAACGCTAAGAAAAAAGCACAAATTGTTGAGCTACAAGACTTTGTTCGCCGCTTCTCAGCAAATGCTTCTAAAGCAAAACAAGCTACCTCTCGTGCTAAACAAATTGATAAAATTCAACTTGATGACATCAAACCATCAAGTCGTGTGAATCCATTTATTCGTTTTGACCAAGATAAAAAATTATTTCGTAATGCCTTAGAACTACAAAGCATTACGCAAAGTTATAACGATGAAAAGCCATTATTCAAAGATTTAAAATTTATGGTTGAAGTGGGTGAACGGATTGCAATCATCGGTCCCAATGGTATCGGTAAAACAACGCTAGTTAAGACTTTAGCCGGTGAATTAGCACCTAAATCAGGCGCAGTGAAATGGTCTGAAAATGCCAACATAGGCTATTACGCACAAGATCATGAAGCGCTATTTGATAATAATCTAACGTTGTTTCAATGGATGCAACAATGGGGTCAGCCATCAGATGATGAGCAAGTTATTCGGGCCACATTGGGTCGTTTATTATTTTCAGGCACATCAATTGATAAAAAAGCTAAGGTTTTATCTGGTGGTGAAAAAGGCCGAATGATGTTTGGTAAATTACTATTACAAAAACCAAATATTTTGATTATGGATGAACCGACCAATCACATGGATATGGAATCGATTGAATCAGTCAACATGGCTTTAACGCAATATGAAGGCACCCTGTTCTTTGTCAGCCATGATCGTGAGTTTGTATCCTCGCTCGCTACACGTGTATTGGATATGACTGAAAACGGCATCGTTGATTTCCGTGGTACTTATGAAGATTACTTGATAAGCCAAGGCTTCAAATAAACCGAATAAAATACGCTATATGGTGCTCGTCATCTGACGAGCACCATATAGCTATCATTTTATAGTACTGTCACTGTTAAATTCAGCTTTCAGTTCCGCGCACAATCAAATTCATCGTGGTCGTATTCTCAGGGGACTGATGGACTAGAATAATTTCAGAGCGGTGATGGCTGAAAAACTGGGAACTGATGGTTCAACTAGCTTCAATTTCATGGTAGTCAACACCCTTAATATTGGTGCGCCTATCATCGGTTTGGTATTTAGTAATAAAAGGACTAATGTTTAATTTAACATTAGAAGGCGCAAAACTTAGCTATATCAAAATAAAGCGAAATAATATGACAACACATCCAGATTATCCTGCAAAAACCTGCGAAATTGACCGTTTGGTCACACACGCTAAGTTAGTCAAAGCGGCATTAGCGGGCACTAAAACAGAACAACGCCGTAATGGAATTTATGCGTATCCAGGTGAAACCTTCGAATTAGAAGGCGTAGAATTTACGGTTACCGGCCTTGAACGTAAAACCTTAGGCGACATGGGTGATGCTGAAGCTCAGGCTGAAGGTTACCCCAATATGGAAATGTATAAAGCACTTATATTAAGGATGCATGCGGGTATGGAGTGGGATCCAAGTCATCGCGTTTGGGTGCATCAATTTGCTAAATCAGCTTAAATCGCGACTTAAGCTGTCTATACGTTAAACAAACACCCGATCTACCGATCGGGTGTTTGTTTATGCTCAATCTTCAATTCTAAAGCCGACCTTAATGGTTACCTGCCAATAATGCACGCCACCATTTTCGATATAACCTCGGGTTTCTAATACCTCAAACCAGTGCATATTTTTAACGGTCTGTGCCGCTTTAGCGATGGCATTTTGAATCGCTTGATCTGAACTTTCCGCCGAGCTTCCGGTTAATTCAATAAGTTTATATGTATGTTCAGTCATTTCTCTCTCCTAGTCTCTTAAATAGATAAACCAATAAAACAGCCCTACAAAAACACTGCCCCCTACTATATTGCCTAAGGTAACTGGCAATAAATTATTATATAGAAAGTTGATTGTTGTCAGATTATCGACATTCATTGTGCTCATTAACGATGAAAATTCTGGTTGTTGTTTAGCGACCAAACCCGCAGAAATGAAATACATATTGGCGACGGAATGCTCAAAGCCCATTGCCACGAAGGCGGTGATTGGAAATAAGATAGCCAACACTTTATCAACTACAGTTCGGCCAGCAAAACACAACCATATGGCCAAACACACTAGAATATTACACAATATTCCTCGCGTGAACGCTTCCATCCACGTCAGATTAACTTTTGCATTTGCTATGGCAATCACTTTAGCACCGACAGCCCCATTGTCAATATTCCAATGGCCACTGAAATATATTAAGCCCACGACACCTAACGCGCCGATGAAATTGCCGAAATAAACAATGAGCCAATTATGCATTAACTGTTTCAACGTGACCTTACCATCCACATAAGCCATCACTATCAGATTATTGCCAGTGAATAATTCAGCGCCAGCAATCACGACTAATATTAGGCCCAAACAAAATGCCAGTCCGCCAATGAGACGCATTAAGCCCGCTGCAACGCCACTACTATCATAGGTGACTATAGTGAAAAATATTGCTCCCAAAGCAATAAATGCACCGGCCAAGATAGCTAAAGCAAACACTCGTAGCGGATCACCTGTGCTTTTAGTTATCCCTGAATTTTCAATTCTCGCTGCAATTTCTTTCGGTGTGTAGGCATCTACTAAATAGTGGTCCATATTCGTAATTGCTCTTAATATTTAAATTCTTCAGGTGTTCATTTTGCCTTAATTATTAAGGCTTGTGGAAGATTGTATGAAAAATATTTAACAGACTGATTTAACTGTATTTTATATCTATACTAGGGTATAATTGCAAGATTGCTTTCTCCCCCCTATCAGTTTTACTTTTAAAACTGATCTTTCACAGGTTTATACATGTCCACAGAACAACAACCAACTACACCTACATTCTTAGAATTAGGCTTGGCAAGTCCTATTCTCAAAGCCGTACAAGAAGCTGGCTATGAAACACCATCACCAATTCAGGCACAAAGCATTCCACCGTTACTTGCAGGTCGCGACCTATTAGGTCAAGCGCAAACTGGTACCGGTAAAACAGCTGCCTTTGCATTACCATTATTAGGTCGTATTGATCCTAAAACTAAAATGCCTCAAATGTTGGTATTAGCACCAACACGTGAATTGGCAATTCAAGTAGCTGAAGCTATACAAAGCTATGCTCGTCACATGAAAGGTCTACACGTGCTGCCTATCTATGGCGGCCAAAGCATGGGCATTCAATTACGCCAATTAGAGCGTCACCCACAAGTTATTGTTGGCACGCCTGGTCGTGTTTTAGACCATATTCGTCGTGGAACATTAAAACTTGGTGAGCTAAAAGTATTAGTATTAGATGAAGCCGATGAAATGTTACGTATGGGCTTTATTGATGATGTTGAAACGATCTTAAAAGAAACGCCAGATACACGTCAGGTTGCTTTGTTTTCAGCAACTATGCCTAGCGCTATTCATCGTGTTGCCACTCGCTACTTAAAAGATCCAGTTGAAATTAAGATTAAATCTTTAACATCAACCGTTGACACCATCAACCAACGTTACTGGCAAGTAACGGGTATGCACAAACTTGATGCCTTAACCCGTATCCTAGAAGTTGAAACATTTGATGCGATGATCATTTTCGTTCGCACAAAAAATTCAACTACCGAGTTGGCAGAAAAATTAGAAGCACGTGGATATTCATGCTCACCTTTAAACGGTGATATGAATCAAGCGGCTCGCGAAAAAGCGATTGAACGCGTTAAAAAAGGTAAGTTAGATATCTTAGTGGCTACTGATGTTGCAGCCCGTGGTTTAGATATCGAACGCATGAGCCACGTTGTTAACTACGACATTCCTTACGATACTGAATCTTATGTACATCGTATTGGCCGTACAGGCCGTGCTGGTCGTAAAGGTGAGGCAATTTTGTTTGTTGCACCTCGCGAAAAACGCATGTTATTTGCCATCGAAAAAGCAACACGCCAATCGATTACATTGATGCAGTTACCGAGCACTGAAGATGTTGCTGATAAACGTGTAATGGAATTCAAGCAACAACTTAGCGAAACAATTGAATCGCAAGATTTAAGCTTTTTCGAACAAGTTATCAGTAGCTATCAACAAGAGCATGATTCAGATCCAACAGAAGTTGCAGCTGCACTGGCTTATTTAGTACAAAAAAGCCGTCCACTGAAACCTGTTAAACATGTTCAAGAACGTCCCGCTCGTGAAGACCGTCCATCTAGAGATAGAGATGATCGCCCTCGAAATAATGATCGTAGTGAACGCTCTCCTCGTAGAACTGGCCAATCATCTGACAATAGAGCAGAACAAGGGATGGACAGCTACCGTGTAGAAGTCGGTAAATCAGATGGTGTTGAGGCTAAAAATTTAGTCGGTGCCATTGCTAATGAAGCTGGAATCGACAGTAAAGATATTGGTCGAATTACCATTCTTGATGATCATAGTGTTATCGATCTGCCAGAAGGTATGCCAAAAGATTTGTTCCAACAATTAGGCAAAGTTTGGGTCAACAACAAACAATTGAATATCAGTCCTGCAAAAGGTGATTTCGAACACGCGAGCCGTGATCGTAAACCAAGAAGAACTGGCAAACCACGTATGCGTCCACGTGACAGTGCAAAACGACCATCTAGGGGCTAATTAATAGCTCATTAGTAATCCCAAAAAAGGACGCTAACTAGCGTCCTTTTTTGTTGCTGGCTATGTAATAATAAACAATGCTTAATATCATCTGGATCGCTTTTTTTACTATCGCCTTTATCGTTGCATTGATAAAGTTATTTGTGTTTGGTGATACTCAGATATTTGATCAAATGATGACAGCCATGTTCAGTCTGTCAAAAAATGCTTTTGAAATTTCGCTTGGGCTCACGGGCATATTGGCTTTATGGTTAGGCATTATGCGAATCGGCGAACGCAGTGGTTTTATTGATTTACTTACTCGTGGTTTAACCCCGCTATTTGCTAAGTTAATGCCCGAAGTACCTAAGAATCACCCTGCTTTAGGTGCGATGGTGATGAATATTGCCGCCAATGCCTTAGGGCTGGACAACGCCGCAACACCGCTAGGTATCAAAGCGATGAAAGAGCTACAATCTATCAACCCAGACAAAGATACCGCTAGCAACGCCCAAATCCTATTTTTGGTCATTAACACCTCAGCGGTTACGTTATTCCCTGTCACCATTTTCACCTATCGTGCCCAATTGGGCGCCGCTAATCCAACCGATGTTTTTATTCCGATTCTAATCGCAACTTATACATCTACCATAATTGGCTTGCTCACTGTATCGTGGGTACAAAAAATTAATCTGATTGATAAAGTTATTATCAGTTATCTAGGCGGGTTTACCCTATTAATAGCTGGCCTATTATCTTATTTCGCCAACCTGACCCAAGCTGACATGCTGGCACAATCAGCATTGATCAGTAATATCATTCTATTTTCATTAGTTATGTTATTTATAGCTGGTGCCGTCTTCAAAAGAGTGGATGCTTATGACGCTTTTATCGATGGTGCTAAAGAAGGTTTCGAAACCGCTATTAAGATCATTCCCTATCTCGTTGCCATGTTGGTTGCTATCGGTGTATTTCGTGCCAGTGGTGCCCTCGACTTATTAGCCAGTGGATTACGCCATCTCGTTTTATCGTTAAATTTAGATGACCGTTTTATTGATGCGATGCCAACGGCCTTAATGAAACCCTTTAGCGGCAGTGGTGCTCGTGCCATGATGGTCGATACCATGCATGTTTACGGTGCTGATTCCTTTGCTGGTCGACTCGCCTCTATTGTGCAAGGAAGCACTGAAACTACATTTTATGTATTAGCGGTATATTTTGGTTCCGTAGGCATTAAAAATATTCGTCATGCGGCGGCATGTGGCATTGCCGCTGACGTTGCTGGCATCCTCGCCGCTATCGTAGTTGCTTATTGGTTTTTTGGTTAATACAGCAACCTTTTATTAGTTCATCATGTCTTCTAAAATAACGATAAAGCGTTGCCTGCTTAAGCTTTAGTGATTATCGAGCTTGCCCGCAATACCCCTTGGTACTGTGGTCATCACTAAGCCTGATAATAATGAAGAAATTTTCACTAAAATGGAACAAAATATAGCAATCAACCTTTTAGTGCCTATCGGTATCGTGTTATGACTGTTCATGAAAATAATTTGGAAAATAGTACACCCGTTGTGGTTATTGATATCTATAACCAAGATGACAATGCTTTTGTCGACAAGGCATTTTGTATTATGGCCACTATTGAAAATGATTCGGTCAATATTTCGTCGCTCACAGATGCAGATACAACTGACCAGCATGATGACAACCTGACTGATAAGCCTTATTGCATTATGGCGACTATTGATGAGGACTCGGTCAATATTTCACCGACCGTAGTTGCTGATCTATCTAAGCAGATTGACGAAGCACTTATCGACAACGCATATTGCGTAGTTACGACTATTGAAAACGATGCTGTCACTATTTCGCCTCTAGTCGTTATTGATATATATGACCAAATTGCCGATGCACTTGTCGACAAGGGTTATTACATTGCACCTCAGCTACTGCCTGAAACAATGATGGTCTCCCTCTCCCAGCGAGTCACTCAACTTACTACTGCTGACTTTAATGTAGCAGGTGTTGGTCGTAAACAAGCATTTCAACTAAATCAAGAAATTCGTAGTGATGAGACTCGCTGGCTGACGGTCGATAATGGTATTGATGCTAGTTACCTTGATTGGATGTCCAATTTGCGTACAGAGCTCAATCAACGCTTATATATGGGCTTATTTAAATACGAAGCGCACTATGCTCATTACGCTCCTGGTGCTTACTACCAACGCCATGTAGATGCATTTAAAGGCCAATCTAATCGCATACTAACGACCTTGTTATATCTTAACCCTGATTGGCAAACTGCTGATGGTGGTGAGCTTGTTATCTATCATCCTGAAACTGAGGAGGTTATCGAACAAATACTTCCTGAATACGGTAAATTTATCGTTTTTCTCAGTGACCAATTCCCACACCAAGTTCTTAGGGCAAATCGCGATCGTTACAGTATTTCTGGCTGGTTTCATATCAATGATTCATTGGAGAATGCATACTAATGAATCATACAGACTTTGAATTAATTCAATTAGGTCACCCTCATCTTCGCCGTCAAGCTGAGCCGGTTACTGAGATATTGTCTACCGAAACCCAACATTTGCTCGATGAGTTATTAGCATTTGTCATTGCTAAAAATGGTGTGGGCATTGCCGCACCACAAGTTGATATCAACCAACGATTATTCATTATGTGTTCACGGCCCAATTCACGTTACCCACTCGCGCCGGAAATGGCACCAACTTTTGTTATTAATCCTGAAATAATCTGGCGTTCTGATGAAGTTGAAAAAGGCTGGGAAGGCTGTTTAAGCTTACCTGGGATAAGAGGTTTAGTCCCTCGTCATCAGGCAATTAAAGTTCAATATACATCTCGGTCTAATGAGCACATTGAAGTAGAATACACAGGCTTTATTGCTCGTGTGTTCCAGCATGAATTAGATCACCTAGACGGTATCGTTTATATTGACCGCGTTGAAAGCACCCACGAGATCATGATGGAAAAAGAATGGCTGAAACAGTTCACAAACAACTAATGCTCATTTATAAACAACACTAAGAGAGAGATATGCTCGACATTACCGAATATACTAAATTCTTAATTGCGATACTTGCTATATCCAACCCTATAGGCATAATCCCCGTTTTTTTGACACTGACTGCCGATGCCACGGTTACACAACGGGTTAAAATTGGCCAGATTGTTGTTATAGCTACCACCTTAATTTTACTTATCACGCTGTTTTTTGGCGAATTCGTACTTAATGTTTTTGGTATTAGTATTGATTCATTTCGTGTCGGTGGTGGCATTCTGATTTTGCTAATGGCCATATCAATGCTGAACACTTCACATGGCACAATCAAGCAAAATAGGAATACTGTAGAACAGCATGACAGTGAATCAATCGCGGTTGTGCCCTTGGCTATGCCCTTATTAGCAGGACCAGGTGCAATCGGTACGGTGATCATTAATGCATCTAAAGGATCGGGGGTAGTTCACTACGGTTTACTAGCTACCGATATCATTATACTTGGCGTAGTGTTGTGGTTAATATTTAAAGTAATGCCCTTTATTGCTAAACACATTAGTGCAGTTGGCATTAATATTTCAACAAGAATTATGGGCTTAATTTTAGCGGCCATTGCCATCGAGTTTATTGCTAACGGCTTGAAAGGTTTATTTCCTGTGCTTAATTCATGAATTGATGAATTAACTGAATAATTTGCCGACAGCGATACTTAGTTCTTTTGAACGTTGTGGTGCGCGTAAGGCCTGCATAATATGTGGACGCATTCTTGGCAAATACAAAACATCGACTACTAGCTGATTAAATCCTTCTTGACCGGCATCATTACGCGCCAATTGTTCCAGAAACATCTGGCAAATGACGTCTTGTTCTAATACACGCCAGATTCGTCCACTAATTGTCGCTAAAACCTCAATGTTCCGGCTACACGAATGTTTTAATACACGCTTGACCATCGAATCAACTAGGCCTCGCGCAGGGCTATTTGAAGCGGCGCGTAAACAAGCACAAATTTGATTAATATCAGGCTGTTTTTCCTGTAGCTCCATATTCAAGCGCTGTGCTAACACTTCAACAATTCCTGCAACGGGCTCTGCGTGTTCTAAAAATGTACTAAATACATTCCATGGCACTTCGGGCAAGTTGGGAAGAGTCGCAATCAAATCTATAGTTTCTTCGCCATCATTGGCTAATCTGATAGCTATATCAGCGATTCCTTGCATAGCTAATGATTGCCAGTCATTTTTGTCAGTTACACCGGTAAAATAAGCCAAGGCGGCATCGTAAAATGGTGATGCTGGCATATTAAGACATTTGGTAACGTGGGCATTAAAGACTGCCATTTTTTGCTCTTGAGGCACAAAGGTGTACGGACTATCTTTTAAAGCGCCTTCAATCTGTTTGCCGTCATCTGCTGCCAGCATGCATTCGCCGACACGGTCTAACAGCATCACTAAAAATTCATCTCTTGCGGCTTGGATCAGCAAACCCTGCTCGTCTAAAGGCAATTTCAAAAACCAAACATACTGTTTATCAGCATGTTCAGAATTCCAAAACACAACTCCAAATAGGGCTTGTTTATTCAGTGGGTATGGATATGGTAATTTGGCTTGTTCAAACCCGACAAACTCTCCAACAGATATTTTAACAACACGTCGTCCCATATCGAATACCCGATATTGGGCCCCGCTTCGGTGCAGAAATTGTCCTAAGGTTGTTATTGTATTATCAGTCATCAGTGAGATTTAACTACGATACTCGGCGTTTATTTTCACGTAGTCATAAGAAAAATCACAGGTCCAAACTGTATCAGACGCATCACCCCGACCGAGTATAACTCGTATCAAAATTTCGTCTTGGCTTGTCACTTGCTGGCCTTGCTCTTCAGTATAATCAGCTGCTGGTTCACCGCCATCAACGATGCAAACCTTGCCTAGATATATTGCAACTTTAGATAAATCAAAATCGCTAATACCACTGCGACCCACCGCAGCTAAAATTCGCCCCCAATTTGGGTCAGAGGCAAATAAGGCTGTTTTGACTAAAGGTGAATGGGCAATTGTATACGCTACTTGCCGACATTCTTCTCTATCTTGGCCTTGTTCGACTTCGATTTCGATAAATTTTGTTGCCCCTTCGCCATCACGCACTACCGCGTGGGCAAGATGCTGACTCACTTCTGCGATCACTTGATATATGGTTTGTGCATTAGCTGAGTTAAAATCAGTAATGACCGCATTGGTAGCTTGGCCAGTAGCCATTAAGACGCAGGCATCGTTGGTAGAGGTATCACCATCAACTGATATTCTATTAAATGATTGATCAGCGGCTTTCAGCAACATAGCATCTAGTACTACTTGGGCAATCGCAGCATCAGTCGCAATATAAGACAGCATTGTTGCCATATCTGGGCGAATCATACCTGAGCCTTTCGCGATTCCGGTAACCGTAATCGTTTGCCCATCAATCTCAAGTTGTTTGGATAGTGCCTTAGCGATGGTATCTGTCGTCATGATGGCATGCGCGGCAGCATACCAATTGTCAGTTGCTAAATTTTGGTAGGCATCTGGCAATGCTGTTTTTATTTTTTCTACAGGTAATTGCTGACCAATCACACCCGTTGAAAATGGCAAGACAGTATTACTATTTAGCTTTGATAACTCAGCGACTGCTTGGCAACATGTTTGGGCCGCTTGCATGCCCTGCTCGCCTGTGCCGGCATTGGCATTACCTGAGTTTATCAACAAATAACGTGGTGACGCTTCGCTTTGATGGCGCTTAGCCAACGTCACCGGGGCGGCACAAAACGCATTTTTAGTAAAGATTGTCGAGCTTGTGGTGCCTGCAATTAACTCGATTAATACTAGATCAACTCGACCAACTGTTTTTATTCCAGCGCTGGCCACACCCAATTTAATGCCTGCTATAGGCAATAAATCATCTTTTTCTGGCGAAATAAGATTGACTGGCATTAGCTAATAGCGCCATGACACTGTTTAAATTTTTTCCCTGAACCACAAGGACAAGGGTCATTACGGCCAACTTTTGAACCGTCACGAAGGTAAGGTGCTTCAGCTGCTGGTGGTTGGTTATCATCATCATTGGTCAAGCTTGCGGCTTGCTCATGTTGATATTCCACTTCTACAGCTTGACGACGTTGCTCTTCAACGGCTTCAACGTCTTCAGGCGCCCGTACTTGTACTCGTGAAATCAATGCAATAACTTCGTGTTTAATGCTATCTAACATGCTTGTGAATAATTGAAAGGCTTCGCGTTTAAATTCTTGTTTTGGATCTTTCTGAGCATAACCACGTAGATTAATACCCTGACGTAAATAATCCATTTGTGCCAAATGTTCTTTCCACTGATTATCTAGAGTTTGCAACATGATGGCTTTTTCAAAATGACGCATCAACTCGGCACCCGTTGTTTGTTCTTTTGCCTGACACGCCGCTTCAGCTTCTTCAATAATGCGTTGACGCAAGCTTTCTTCATGCAAGTCATTATCCTGCTCTAACCAATTGGCGATGTCTAAGTCCAATGCAAAGTCTTCACGTAACGTGTTTTCAAGCCCAGCAATATTCCACTGTTCATCAATGCTATTTGGCGCGACATATTCGCTGATAACAGCTGTCAGTACAGTCTCACGCATTGAAATAACAGTTTCAGATACATCATCTGCGGCCATTAATTCATTACGTTGTTCGTAAACGACTTTACGCTGATCATTGGCCACATCATCAAATTCAAGTAATTGTTTACGAATATCGAAGTTATGTCCTTCTACTTTACGCTGTGCATTTTCAATAGCACGAGATACCCAAGGATGTTCAATCGCTTCACCCTCTTCCATGCCCAGCTTCTGCATCAGACCAGCCATACGTTCCGAGGCAAAAATTCGCATTAAGTTATCTTCTAGCGATAGGTAAAAACGGCTTGATCCTGCATCGCCTTGACGACCAGAACGACCACGCAACTGATTATCAATCCGACGCGACTCATGACGTTCAGAACCAATAATATGCAAACCACCAGCGGCAACAACAGCATCATGGCGTAGTTGCCATGCCTCTTTAACCTTGGCTTTTTCTGCATCGCTAATATTTTCACCTAGCGCATCATAATCCGCTTCTAAGCTACCACCCAATACAATATCAGTACCACGCCCAGCCATATTAGTTGCGATAGTCACCGTACCTAAACTGCCTGCTTGAGCAATTATCTGGGCTTCTTTTTCGTGAAACTTAGCATTCAATACTGCATGTTTAATTTTAGCTTTATTCAATAGTCCATCTAGATATTCAGAACTTTCAATTGATGAAGTACCTATTAACACCGGTTGTTTACGCTCAATACAACGTTTGACATCTTCAACAATAGCTTCGTATTTTTCTTTGGTCGTCAAAAATATCTGATCGGCGGCATCTTTACGCTGCATCGGTTTATGTGTTGGAATTACAATAACTTCCAAGCCATAAATTGATTGCAATTCAAAAGCTTCGGTATCTGCAGTACCCGTCATACCTGATAGTTTACGGTATAGGCGGAAATAGTTTTGGAAAGTAATAGACGCTAATGTTTGGTTTTCATTTTGAATTTCCACGCCTTCTTTCGCTTCTACGGCTTGGTGCAAACCTTCAGACCAGCGGCGTCCCGGCATTGTACGGCCAGTAAATTCATCAACAATCACTATTTCATTATTTTGCACGATGTAATCAACATCGCGTGAAAATAAAACATGAGCCCGTAAAGCCGCGCTTACATGATGCATAAGACCGATATTAGCCGCATCATATAAACTTGCCATCGGGTCTAATAAGCCTATTTCCGTTAAAAGTGTTTCGATCTTTTCATGGCCAGCTTCAGTGAAATGAACCTGTTTTGCTTTTTCATCAAGAGTGTAATCACCTTCGACCTCAATTTCCTCTTCCTCACCAATTTGTTGGGTCAAATTTGGGATTAAGGTATCTACTTGTTGATATAGTTCAGCGCTATTTTCAGCAGGACCAGAAATAATAAGTGGTGTTCGCGCCTCATCAATTAAGATTGAATCGACCTCATCGATAACAGCAAAATGTAATGAGCGTTGTACTTTTTCTTCTAGACTGAACGCCATATTGTCGCGAAGGTAGTCAAAGCCAAATTCGTTATTTGTACCATAAGTGATGTCGCAGGCATATGCGGCACGGCGTTCATTGGGTGCTAAACCTGAAACAATAACGCCTGTCGTTAAACCTAAGAAACTATACAGTTGACTCATCCATGCCGAGTCACGCTGGGCAAGGTAATCATTGACAGTAACAACGTGGACTCCTTCACCTTCTAGAGCATTTAAATATACCGTTAGAGTAGCTACTAGCGTTTTACCTTCACCAGTCTTCATTTCAGCAATTTTGCCATCGTTGAGCACCATGCCACCGATCAATTGCACATCAAAGTGACGCATTCCCAAGACACGTATGCCTGCTTCTCGGACAACAGCAAATGCTTCTGGTAATAACTCATCGATGCTCTGCCCATCAGCTATACGTTGGCGAAACTCTATAGTCTTTGCTTGTAACGCTTCATCATTCAGTTTTTCAATCTCAGCTTCATGCTGATTAACCTGCCCAACAATCTTGCCCAGCCCTTTAAGAAAACGTTCATTACGACTGCCGAAGATTTTGCTGAAAAACTTGCTTACCATTGCTTGTTACTACCTGTATTTGAGCGGAGGTTACTGTCCGAAATGTATAATCATGAAATCGCGTAATTATAACGCGCACATCGCATAAGGTCTAAAGTCTATTTATTGGAGATGGGGAGTGCGTTAGAAAAATTCAAGCTTTAACGATTGACAAATTTATAGGGATCTATTTTTGTACCTTCTCGTAACACCTCAAAGTGTACGTGTGGTCCAGTTGAACGACCCGTTGAGCCTAACAACGCTATCGCCTCACCCTTCTTAATTCTGTCGCCCGTTTTAACTATTATTTTTTCATTATGAGCGTATCTCGTAACATAACCATTACCATGATCTAACTCAATAAGCTCACCATAGCCTCTACGTTCTCCGATATAACTGACTATACCATCGGCCACGGCGATGACGTCGGTACCTTCTTTTGCTGCAAAGTCGATTCCAGAATGAAAGGTTTTTTTACCGTTAAAGGGATCAATACGGTAACCATACGATGATGATAACCAGCCACCAGCAATAGGACGACCTTGTGGGATAGCAGAAGTAATACTATCGCGCGTTAAAAATAAATTTTGAATGGTGGCTAATTGCTTATTTTGCTCGTCAAAACGGCTTGTAAGTTGTGACATCTCTATTTTGAACAGTTCGGGCGTTAGAGATTCGCCATTTTCATCGATACCGCCCTGAGCAGGTACCGTATTCAATTGAAATTCACTGACATCAACGCCGGCTATTTCAGCAAGTTTTTCTGTTAATGCAGTCAGTCTAATTGACTCAGCCTGCAACTGGCCTAAACGTTTCGCATAATAGTCTTGTAAGCCCGTTTCTTTTTGTTGGGCAATACTAGGCTCATCACGTGATGGAATATGGGGAGTTACTACGGCGAGGGCGGAGCGGGAAGATAGACTGAACTGTTGATTTATAAAAAAGAAACTTGCCATTAAAAGCAGTACACTAAACCCTGCAAACATAAATAAATTTTTAGGCGAGACCTGCCAATGTCGGTGACTAGTATTATTAGGCGATATAATGATAATCTGCATAGTATCCTTTAACCTGAGTAGTAACTGTATTCATGACCAATAAACCTGAAAAAGTGAGTCTTGTTTGCAAACAAAATAGTCAGCTCTATAACATCGCCCAACGTGCACAGAAGCTTAACCATCTTAACTTCATTCTGCAACAAGTAATGCCACCTCAATTTTCTGCACATTGCCAGCTGGCAAATATCAACAATCAGACAATCATTATCCATACTGACAATGCTAGTTATGCAAGTTTACTTCGCTTTCAGGCTAATACCTTGTGCAAAGCAATCTCTGAGCACACATCGCAAAACGTGACCAAATTGGAAGTTAAAGTTAAACCTTCTTTTCAGGCCATTCAACCTAAGAATGCCAATCCTATTTCACTACCTAGTAATGCGGCTACATCCTTAAGTCAAACAGCAGACAGTTTAGATGATGGGCCATTAAAAACGTCATTACAGAAATTAGCACAACGTTGTACTAAATCCTAAAATTTTAGCTTACGACCGACGCCGCAGGACGACTGAACATAATCGGTGCATCTTTTTCTTCTTCAAAGCTAACCAATTCCCAAGAATCATCATCTGCTAATAACTTTCGTAATAACTTATTATTAACTTCATGGCCGGATTTATGTCCGCTAAATGAGCCGATCAAGCTGTGACCAAGCAAGTATAAGTCACCAATGGCATCCAACACTTTATGACGAACAAACTCATCTTCATAACGTAAACCATCTTCATTCATCACGCGATAATCATCAACCACAATCGCGTTATCTAGACTTCCACCTAGGGCAAGATTATTTTCACGTAATTTTTCAATATCTTTCATAAACCCAAACGTTCGCGCTCGACTCACTTCACGAACAAATGATGTGGATGAGAAATCAACATCAACTGTCTGTGGACGCCCCTTAAATGCGGGATGTTCAAAATCAATCGAAAACGACACTTTGAATCCTTCGAAAGGTTCAAACTTAGCCCATTTATCTCCGTCTTCTAATATGACGGTTTTTTTGATCCGAATAAATTGCTTAGGGGCATTTTGCTCTTCGATACCTGCAGACTGTACTAAAAACACAAAAGGTCCCGCGCTACCATCCATGATTGGCACTTCAGGTGCATTTAGCTCAATATAGGCGTTATCAATGCCAAGACCAGCAAATGCAGATAACAAATGTTCGACTGTAGAAACGCGCTGACCATGCTGTACAAGCGTGGTTGATAAAGCAGTTTCACCTACATTGACTGCTTTAGCCTCAATCTCAACAACAGGATCAAGATCAACCCGACGGAAAATAATACCTGTATTTGGCGCAGCAGGGCGTAAGGTCAGGTAGACCGTATCGCCACTATGCAACCCAACACCGGTCGCACGAATCACATTTTTCAATGTTCGTTGCTTGATCACGGTTTAATCCTCATAAAACTTTATAGATCTCAATATAATACCATAGGCTGATCTACTCTCGCTAATTACAAGCTAACTAAGCTAATCAGCTTGACGACGTAGAAATGCGGGAATATCTAAATAATCCATGTTCACATCGCCATTATCAAACTCTTTCTTCTGTTCTGGCTTGTTATTACGAAGAACGGTTGGTTCATCGTAATTAATATCCATAGATTTTTTAACAATCTCGATTTGCGGCGCAGTAGCGACTACTGGTACTTCACTCTTAGCCAGTTTGACACCACCTAATCCAGTTGCAACAACCGTAACGCGGATTTCATCAGTCATTTCAGGGTCAATAACTGTCCCAACAACCACGGTAGCATCTGCTGAGGCAAACTCTTTAATGATATTACCGACATCATCAAATTCTCCGATACTCATATCAAGACCACCCGTTATATTAACTAATACGCCTCTAGCACCTGATAAATCAACATCTTCTAGTAATGGGCTTGATACCGCTAATCGAGCGGCTTCTTTAGCACGATTTTCACCTGATGCCTGACCCGTACCCATCATAGCCATACCCATTTCTGACATTACAGTACGTACGTCAGCGAAATCGACATTAATCATACCTTCACGAGTGATCAACTCTGCAATGCCTTGTACTGCACCTAACAACACATCATTAGCGGCTTTAAAGGCACCCAACAATGTCATGTCACGGCCTAATACAGCTAATAACTTTTCGTTTGGAATGGTAATTAAAGAATCAACATGTTGCGTTAATTCAGCAAGACCGGCTTCAGCAATTTTTAAACGTTTATTACCTTCAAATGGGAACGGCTTAGTAACTACCGCTACCGTCAAAATCCCCATTTCTTTGGCAACTTGTGCAACAACTGGGGCTGCACCAGTACCTGTACCACCCCCCATCCCTGCGGTGATAAATACCATGTCAGAACCTCTGATCACTTCCATAATCCGTTCACGATCTTCTAACGCTGCTTGCCGACCGACATCAGGATTTGCGCCTGCACCCAAGCCTTTAGTAATGTCAGTTCCTAATTGCAATTGCGTTGTGGCTGAACTCTTACGTAATGCTTGTGCATCGGTATTCGCACAAATAAAATCAACGCCTTCGATTTGATTTGCCACCATATGTTCAAGTGCATTACCACCACCGCCACCAACACCGATAACTTTAATCACTGCCGTTTGTGTAAATGTATCTATTAATTCAAATGTCATTTTATTTCTCCCCAGATTTAACTAATTTTATCTATGTATTTTGTTTATTACGGTTGTTTTAGAAATTACCTTGGAACCAGCTTTTCATTTTCGCGAGCATGGACTTAAAACCATCACCTGTATTTACTTCACTTCGTACTTTCGCACCATCTTGATAGCCGAATAACAATAGCCCAACGCCAGTGGAATGGATCGGGTTACGGATGACTTCCACTAATCCACCTACATGCTGTGGCAAACCTAATCTCACAGGTAAATGAAATACTTCTTCTGCTAATTCAACGACACCCTCCATCTTCGAACTTCCACCGGTTAACACTACCCCTGCGGCAAGCAACGGTTCGAAACCACTGCGACGCAATTCTGCTTGTACTAACATCAATAGTTCTTCGTAACGAGGTTCAACAACTTCCGCCAATGTTTGTCTCGACAACTGACGTGGTGGTCTATCGCCAACACTCGGTACCTCAATCGTTTCATCTTCACGTGCCAACTGGCGTAAGGCACAGGCATATTTCATTTTTATCTCTTCGGCATATTGGGTTGGCGTACGTAATGCCACAGCAATATCATTAGTCACTTGATCGCCCGCAATCGGTATTACCGCGGTATGTCGAATTGCACCATCAAGAAAGACAGCAATATCAGTTGTGCCGCCACCTATATCGACTAAACACACACCTAATTCTTTTTCGTCTTGCTCGAGTACTGAGTAGCTTGAAGCCATTTGCTCCAAAATAATGCCGTCAACACTCAAGCCGCAACGCTCTATACATTTGGTAATATTTTGTGCCGCACTTACTGCACCTGTGATCAAGTGTACTTTTGCTTCTAACCGTACGCCCGACATCCCAATTGGCTCACGAATGCCTTCTTGGTTATCGATGATGTATTCCTGAGGTAAAACATGTAGTAACTGTTGATCACCAGGAAAATGTACCGCCTTAGCGGCATCTAAAACACGATCAATGTCACCTTGTGTAACCTCTTTATCACGTATCGCAACGGTGCCATGTGAATTCAAACTACGGATATGACTCCCTGCAATACCTGCGTACACGGAGTGAATCTGGCAGCCAGCCATCAATTCAGCTTCTTCAATTGCACGTTGGATCGACTGTACTGTTGATTCAATATTGACTACCACGCCTTTTTTCATCCCGCGGGCAGGGTGCGAGCCAATGCCTATAATATCTAAAGCATTGTCACTAGGTCCCGCATCTAAATTGGGCGCCGCCACAATTGCCACGACTTTTGATGTACCAATGTCTAGGCCAACAATCAGTTCTCTTTCATTTCTTTTAGACATCATATTGTTCCATTAAAATCATGTTTTTGCCCTGCAACCCACGCCACAGTAAGGCCATTGGTATACCTCATATCCACAGCAGTAATATCCTTTTGATAAGGTTGCAATACAGCTTTAAAAGTAGTGGCAAAACGTTGCAAGCGTTGCTCACTGTCAGTGCGTCCTAACATTACACTCACCCCATTACTCAATTTAATTGTCCACGCCCTTCTTTCATTCATTTCAATTTCCTGCACGCTTAGTCCCAATGTTGAGACCAGTCGCGACACCTCATAAAATTGTTTTGCAACCATACGGCTACTGCCTTTTGGCCCTTTTAACTGCACTAATCCATCTGGAAAGCTAGCCTTTGCAGGAAAAAATAAATTCCCTTTATTATTCACTAATGCATCATCGCCCCATAGCGCAATAGCTTCTTGCTCTTCTACAACCAAATGCAAACTATCCGGCCAAACTCTCTTTACTTGTATCTCTTTTACCCATGGTACGGCTTCACCAGCTTCGCGTAATCTCGCCACATCGACGCTCATAAAGCCTCCGATTGCGAAGGGTGTTACAGCTTCGACTAAAGCTTGTTTATCAATATGGCTAAATTCACCATCAACCGTGACATGCAATATAGGAAAAACAGGTAATGTCTCAACTTGCTCTAAATAAGCGCCGCAACCTATAACCCCGACGACAAGCGTGAATATCACTCCATGACGAAACCAATTTTTCCACTCAATAGCTTGACGCTCTTTACGAACAGGGATTCGTGTTGCTCCACGGGTAATTTTCTTAGCCATTACCTCCGTCCTCCCATGCTATTTTCCAAAATTTTCCACACCAAGTCAGCAAAGCTTAAGCCTGCTTGTTTTGTAGCCATGGGTACTAAACTATGATCGGTCATACCCGGAATACTATTCGCTTCCAATAAATAGAATTGACCGGACTCATCTCGCATGAAATCAACTCGACCCCAACCTGACATCCGTAAGGCTTTAAAGGCTTGTAATGCTATTTGTTGGCACTGCAGTTCATCTTGTTCACTCAAATTGCAAGGACATAAATACTGAGTGGTATTGGCTTGATATTTAGCATCAAAGTCATAAAATTCATGTGGTGTTTTAAGCTCGATAACCGGTAAGGCGTCATCGCCTAATATGGCTACAGTAAACTCTTGGCCGACAATCCACCGCTCCGCAATAACCTCAGCATCAAATTGTGTCGCTAACTTAATGGCAGCCTTTAAATCGACAGCAGATTTCACCTTGCTCATACCGATACTTGAACCTTCATTTACCGGTTTAATGATCAGTGGCAGACCTAATGTGTCAATTAATGCATCAATATCACTATCTGCAGTTACTTGTTGGTAGTCAGCAGTTGGTAAGCCTTGTTGAAGCCAAACTTGTTTACTCAACATTTTGTTCATCGACAACACGGCACCCGTAATATCACTACCGGTGTATGGCATCGCTATTGATTGCAATAAGCCTTGAATCTCTCCATCTTCACCACCTCGGCCATGCAAGATCACAAAGGCACGGTCAAATTTTCCTGCTCGTAGTTGTTCGCTGACATCAAAACCGACATCAACTTTATGGGCATCAATACCCTGCTCAACTAAAGCCGCCAATACAGCGTGTCCACTTTTTAGGGAAATCTCACGCTCAGCAGAACGTCCACCCATCAACACGGCAACTCGTCCAAACTCAGTAGCTGATTTAACAAAACCCATTATGCAACCTCACCTAAAATATGAACTTCTGTCACTAGCTTCACATCCTGCATCTGTTCTACTTTTTGCTGTACTAATAAGATCAGTGCTTCAATATCTGCCGCTGAGGCACTGCCATCATTGACTATAAAATTAGCGTGTTTCTCAGATACGCTTGCACCGCCTACGGTTAAGCCTTTTAGACCGCAAAGTTCAATTAATCGACCCGCAAAATCACCTTCTGGATTCCTAAATACCGATCCTGCACAAGGTTGATTAGTTGGTTGGCTGATATTACGTCGTTTTAATAAGGCTTTAATTTCTTCCGCTTCTGCTACTGCATCGCCCATAGCTAAATTTAAGGTGGCAGAAACAAACCATTCTTCTGCTGGTAATTCAACATGGCGATAACTTATTTTAAAATCTTCAGGATTACGTACACGTATAACGCCATGCCGATCGATGGTAGTGACATCACTCACTATCGACCATGTTTCACTATTATGTGCACCCGCATTCATTGCTAAGGCACCGCCTAAAGTACCCGGAATTCCCGCTAAAAATGCCGTGCCTGATAATCCTGCACGCGCAGCTTGTTTAGCGAGTTTGGCACAGTAAACTCCCACTTCAGCAGTGACTGTTTGGCCATCGACCGATAACTGCTGCAATGTACCCGACGTTGAAATAACTGTTCCAGCAAAGCCACCATCACGCACCAGTAAATTACTACCCAAGCCTAACCACAACAATGGTTCATCTTCGGGTAATTGAGATAAAAACTCAGCAAGGTCTTTGATACCTTCAGGACGATAAAACTGATTAGTATTGCCACCAGTACGCCATGAAGTGTGTTTAGCCAAAGGTTCATTTAGCCTTAAATCACCTTGCAGATTTTGGAATGCAGATGTCATCAGCTAGCCGTCTCCAACAGTGCAGGTAATTCCCGAACTATGCTTCCGATATCACCGGCACCTAGAGTCATTAGCACATCACCATCACTCAATAGTCCAGGCAATACTTCAAACAAGTCCTGCTTATTATCAACAAAAACGGGTTCAACTTGGCCACGCAAACGAATAGCTCGGCATAAACTTTTCGCATCTGCTCCTGCTATTTTAGTTTCACCCGCGGCATAAACTTCCATAACCACCAACACATCGACCGTTGACAATATATGAGCAAAGTCTTCAAATAAGTCACGAGTACGGCTGTATCGATGAGGTTGGAACACTACTACAACACGTCTATCCGGCCAGCCAGCTCTCAATGCTGCAACCGTGGCCGCAATTTCAGTAGGGTGATGACCATAATCATCTATTAATAGCACCTCTCCACTTGGCGTTGTAATCTCGCCAAAAATATTAAAGCGACGATTAACACCGGTAAATTGAAGTAATGCTCGTTGGCATGCTTCAATTGATACACCCAAGTTTCTTGCTACAGCTAATGCTGCCGTGGCATTCAAGGCATTGTGTAAACCAGGCATATTCAAAGTAATTGGGAAAGTATGCCCAGATTTTTTGTCGATCACGCTAAAGTGGCTTTGACCTTGTGCTTGCTGTAATGCCACCACTTGAAAGTCTGCTCGCTCGTCAGTGCCATAGGTCATTACTGGTCGAATCACATCAATCAATAATTCTTGTACCACAGGATCATCGATACACATCACAGCCAAACCATAAAAAGGTAAGTGATGTAGAAATTCTATAAACGTTGCTTTCAACTTTTCAAAATCACCGTCATAAGTAGCCATATGATCTTCATCAATATTAGTCACTACCGAAATCATTGGTTGTAAAAATAAAAATGACGCATCGCTTTCATCGGCTTCCGCCACCAAATAACGACCACTGCCTAATTTTGCATTAGTACCCGCACTATTCAACCGGCCACCGATAACGAAAGTCGGATCTAAATCACCTTCGCTTAACAAGGCTGCAACTAAACTTGTTGTAGTCGTTTTGCCATGGGTACCAGCGATTGCAATGCCATAACTAAATCGCATCAATTCTGCCAACATTTCTGCGCGTGGCACAATTGGAATTCGTTGCTCTCTAGCCGCTTGTAACTCTACATTGTTTTCACCCACTGCCGTGGTAACCACCACCACTTCAGCACCTTCTAAATAGATTGGATCATGACCAATCATCACTGTCGCGCCTAAGTCACGCAAATGGTCGATCAGAGCATTATTAGCTAAATCTGAACCTGTAACTTCATACCCCAAATTCAGTAATACTTCGGCGATGCCGCCCATGCCCACACCACCGATGCCGATGAAATGGATATGTTTAACGCGACTTTGCATTGCTGACGTTAATTTATGCATGTGCCACCTCTTTCAAACAAATATCCGCAACTACTTTCGCTGTACCTAATTTAGCTTGGCTACGAGCGGCATTTGCCATTTCTAATAATTTCTCACGATTACCAACAAAAGTACTGAGCTGTTTTAGTAATAATTCAGCCGTCAGCGTATCTTCTTGTATTAACATTGCCGCACCTGAGTTCACTAACGCCAAAGCATTATGGGTTTGATGATCATCCACAGCATATGGGTAAGGAACTAATATTGCTCCCACTCCACTAGCGGCCAATTCAGCAATGGTTAACGCACCGGCACGACAAATCACTAAATCAGCCCACGCATAAGCACTTGTCATATCATCTATAAACGCAGTAACTTCAGCTTTAATCGTTGCACCTTGATAATTTTGTTGGCATTCGCTTAAATGCCGTTCACCTGATTGATGTTTTATTTCAAACAAGTTTGATTCATTAGTAAGTGCCATTGTTTGTGGCACTACATTGTTCAAGGCTTTTGCCCCTAAACTACCGCCAAGTACTAACAATCGTATTGCCCCTGTTCTGTTGGCAAATCTGCTATCGGGTTGCTCAATAGACTCTATGCTTGCTCGGACCGGATTACCGACCCAAACTGCACCACGAGAGGTGTCAAAACTTTGTCTAAATCCTTCTAATACTTGCTTCGCAATATTCGATAACAAACGATTTGTCATTCCTGGAATCGCATTCTGTTCATGTATGACTACTGGTGTTTTTAATAACCATGCAGCGAGCCCCCCTGGGCCAGAAGCAAAACCGCCCATTCCTAACACTACGTCTGGCTTGAGTTTTTTAATTGCTTTTATCGCTTCGTATACCGCTTTCAATACCTTAAACGGAGCCAATAACCAGCCCATCAAACCATTACCACGTAAACCATTGACATGGATAAACGTCAATGGATAACCTGCCGCAGGCACTAACTTCGCCTCAATACCATTTTCAGTACCCATCCAAAAAACGTCACACTGTTGTGCGTGCAATTCATCTGCAACTGCTAAAGCCGGAAAAACATGTCCACCAGTTCCGCCAGCCATAATTAATATGCGTCTAGTCATCAACGTAACCTCGCAGCTGCTTTTTCTGGGTGACGTGTTTCTAAGTCAACTCGGAATAATAACCCTATTGCAATGCAGGCAATCACCAAGCTACTGCCGCCATAACTCATCAGCGGTAAGGTCAAACCCTTCGTCGGTAGTGCGCCCATGTTTACGCCCATATTGATGCAAGCCTGTATACCGATCCAGATACCGATACCATAGGCCAGTTGGGCGGCAAATACTTGTCCTGCTAACTCTGCTGCACGACCAATAACTAATGCCCGCCAGACAAATATGAAGAATAAAACAATCACACTCATCGCGCCTACTAAGCCTAATTCTTCAGCAAGAATTGAGTATAAAAAGTCGGTATGGGCTTCTGGTAAATAAAACAGTTTCTGCATACTACTGCCAAGGCCAACACCAAACCAATCGCCACGTCCAAAAGCGATCAATGCTTGCGTTAATTGGAATCCACTATCGAAAGGATCAGCCCAAGGATTCATAAAGCTTTGTAGGCGTTCCATTCGATATGGTTCAATCCATATCATCAGCCAGAACCCCGCACCTAGCGCTGTTATTAACGCCGCAAAAACATCTAAACGTGCTCCGCCTAAAAACAACATGGCTAACACCGTTGATAAAATCACCACGACTGAACCTAGATCGGGCTGAGACAATAACAATCCCGCGGCCACCACCAGTAAAAACAAGGGCGCAAATATCTTAAAGAATGAGGTTTTTAATTGCCCGTAATGGCGCTGTAAATAATCAGCTATGTAGATAATAGCTAATAACTTAATAATTTCTGCAACTTGAATATTGACCGGCCCCAATGGCAACCAACGTCGACTACCATTAACTAAACGGCCTACGCCAGGAATTAATACCAATACTAATAAAACAGTCCCAAAGATTAATAAATGAGGCGCATATCTCTGCCATGTTGACAGGCGCACCGAATAAATTAGCCAACCGGCAGCAAGTCCGACTATTGCAAATAAAAACTGGCGCGTAAAATAATAAAACGGTTGGTCTAATTTACTGGCGGCCATACTTATCGAGGCCGATCCAACCATCACCAAACCAATTATTAATAAGGCCATTGTCGCAAATAATAAACGGCGATCTAATATCATTGCATCATCATTCATATGCAACCACCCTAACCGCTGATTCAAATACATTGCCGCGTTCAGCATAACCACTAAACATATCAAAGCTGGCACAAGCAGGCGATAACAACACACTATCGCCTGCTAGAGCTATCACTCGAGCTTGCATAACGGCATCCAGCATTGTTGTTGCATAATAGGTCTCGACACCTTTCGGCACTACATCTGCGATTAACTTGCCATCTCTACCTATTAATATAACTGCACGTACATGCTGTTTTAAGGTTGCCGTTAAAGGTGAAAAATCTTGATCTTTGCCCTCACCGCCGGCAATAAGTATAATTTTTCCGCTAGCCTCTAAACCTTCCATCGCGGCAATACTTGCACCGACATTGGTAGCTTTGGAATCATTAAACCAGCGAATATTTTTACTTTCAGCTACCAAGCGACAGCGATGTGGCAATCCTGAATACTGCTGTAACGCCGTTAGCATGCCTGTCATTGATAAGCCCATTGCTGAACCTAAAGCTAAAGCAGCCAGTGCATTAGCAATATTATGTTTGCCGACAATTTTTAAATCTTCAACGGCAATTAATGCTTGATTACCTTCTGCTAGCCACTGCTTACCATTTTGATTGATAACACCAAAATCAACACCTTCACTAGCTTCTAAACTAAAGCCAATTTGGTTGCGTCCTAGGCGTACTAACTCCTTCACAATAATGTCATCACGATTAATTACCATGACACCATCACCATTAAATATCTGTGCTTTAGCTGTTTGATAGTCTTGCACGCTGTCATAACGGTCAAGATGATCAGGGCTGACATTAAGCACAGTAGCGGCAAAAGCATTCAATGACGTTACGGTTTCTAACTGAAAGCTCGATAATTCAACGATATAGAAATTCGGCGCCGGCTCACAAATAAGGTCTAGCGCTGGAGTTCCTAAATTGCCACCGACACGCATCGTTTGTCCTGCGTGTTTGACCATTTCAGCTAATAATGTAGTAACTGTACTTTTACCATTTGAACCCGTAATGGCTACTATCGGTGCGTTAGCATAACGAGCAAATAATTCAATATCTCCTACTAACTTTATTCCCGCTTCCCTTGCAGATTTAATTTCTGGGAGACGTGGATCAACACCTGGGCTGATAACAATCACATCTGCTTTGAGCAACCATTGGCTATCTAAACCACCCACATGGACGATTACTTCAGGGTATTCCGTCTGTAATGTGGCTAATCCTGGTGGTTGTTCACGTGTATCCATAACTGCTACGGTATAACCCTGCTTGACCAAGAATCGCACGCATGACAAACCTGTTTGACCAAGACCAATAATCAGGTAGGACGGACTATGCGTAGATTGATTAGGCATAAGGTTCATCGTATTTTCAAACTCGCTAGGCCGATTAATACTAGAAATACGGTAATAATCCAGAAACGCACAATAATACGTGGCTCAGGCCAACCTTTTAATTCATAGTGATGATGAATCGGTGCCATTAAAAAGACACGTTTACCACGTAATTTATATGATCCCACTTGTACAATGACGGATAAGGTCTCGACAACAAATACGCCGCCCATAATCAATAACACCAATTCTTGATGAATCAGCACTGAGACCGTACCTAAAGCAGCACCTAATGCTAAGGCACCGATATCACCCATAAAAACCTGAGCAGGATAAGTATTAAACCAAAGGAAGCCCAAACCAGCGCCGACCATCGTGGCACAAAACACTGTTAACTCGCCGACACCCGGTATATAGGGAATTGAAAGGTAACGAGCAAATTCTGCGTGACCTGTCACATAACTAAATAAACCTAAAGCGGCGGCGACCATAACCGTTGGCATTATCGCTAAGCCATCTAAACCGTCGGTAAGATTTACTGCATTACTACTACCCACAATCACCAAATAAGTCAGCAACATATACCAACCACCTAGCGGTATCACAACATCTTTAAAAAATGGCACGATCAATTGTGTTTCTACTGGTCCAATTGCTGTCATATATAAAAAAATGGCCGCGCCACCGCCAACAACTGATTGCCATAAATATTTATAGCGACTCAATAAACCTCTGGTATCTTGGCGAACCAATTTAATGTAATCGTCAACAAAACCAATCACACCAAAAGCTAAGGTCACAATCAGGGCAACCCAAACGTAGCGACTTCCTAAATTAGCCCACAGCAATGTACTCACCGCAATTGCCACTAGGATCAATGCCCCTCCCATCGTTGGCGTACCACTTTTGCTCAAATGGGATTCGGGGCCATCATCACGGACGACTTGGCCGATCTGTTTAAAGCTTAAATGTCGGATCATTGTAGGCCCAACAATTAAGGCGATGCCTAATGCGGTTATGACCCCTAAAATGGCACGTAAGGTCAAATATTGAAATACATTAAAACCGCTATAGTACTGACTTAGATATTCACTCAGAGATAACAACATCAGGCTTTACCCTCTTCCGCTAGCGAATCTGCCAGCTTATCTAACTTCATAAAGCGTGAGCCCTTAATTAAACAAGTCACATCTTTTGTGATGGTTTGTTTAAGCATTGCTTCAAGCGCTTCTACATCGTCGAAATGTTGAGCGCCATCACCGAAAGTCTCACAAGCATTTTCACTTTGCACACCCACTGTCCATAATCGCTCGACACCTGCTTTCCTCGCATCGATGCCCATTTGAGTATGTAAGCGTTCACTATCTGCACCCAATTCACCAAAGTCGCCTAACACTAACCAATGTTCACCGGAAAATGTCGCTAACGTCGCTAAGGCCTGCTTGTATGAACCAGGATTTGCGTTGTAACTATCATCAATTAATTGCGATTGATTAAGCCCTTTGCGTAATTGCAATCTATGAGGCACTGCAGCCATGGTTACTAAACCCTTAACCATCGCCTGAGCAGGAATACCCATCGCATGAGTAATAGCTATAGCAGCAAGTGCATTGGCTACATTATGTATTCCTGGCAATGGCACATTGATATAGTGAAATTCACCTGAAAGCTCGACCATGAAATGACTCGAACCGGTATCAAGCTGTAAGTCTTTTGCTGTGATATCAGCATCATTAGCCAAGGCAAAACTTATACCTTTTCTGTTAGCAAGCACTTGCTTCCACTCGTTAACAAAATCCATATCCGCATTGAATACGCCCACCCCATCATCTGCTAGACCGAGGAATATCTCTGCTTTTGCTTTTGCTACGCCCATCAAATCACCAAAACCTTCTAAGTGAGCTGCGGCTACATTATTTATAGCTGAAAACTGTGGTTGAGCCATCTCAACTAGTCGCGAAATCTCACCTCGGTGATTCGCTCCCATTTCTATTACTGCATAATCAGTCGAGGCACTTAAACGAGTTAAAGTTAGTGGTACACCCAGTTCATTGTTTAAATTACCTTGTGTGGCGATAACAGCACCACATTGACGCAGTATTGCGGCAATCATTTCTTTGACTGTGGTTTTGCCATTACTTCCGGTTACAGCAACAACCTTTGCATCACTTTGTTGACGCCAAAATTTTGCTATAACACCAAATGCTTGCACCACATCACCCACCACTAATTGTGGTAAAGGATCATGTTGTCTTACTGACACAAGTGCAGCACTGGCTCCTGCCTGTCTGGCGGCAGCAATATAATCATGGCCATTAACATGCTCACCCTCAATCGCAACAAATAAAGATCCTAGTAGCACTTTTCGGCTATCAATTGCAGTACCTGTTATCACTACATCGACAACCGGTTTATCACAGCCTAAAACCGCTGCAATTTCAGATAAATATAATGGAAGACTCACTATTTAGACCTCAGTAATGATTGAGTGGCATCATTGGCGGCAAGTAAAACTTGTTTAACAACTACAGCATCGCTAAACGGATGTTTTACGCCAGCGATTTCTTGATATTGTTCATGTCCTTTACCTGCAAGTAACACCATATCGGCTTCATTTGCATGAGTTATCACGTAAGTAATCGCTAGCTTACGATCATGCTCAATATGCACTTTTTGCTGTTCTTTAATGCCCGATAAAATATCGTGCACTATGGCCGCAGGCGTTTCACTTCGTGGGTTATCATCGGTCAATACGATATTATCGGCATAAAGTTCAGCTATCTGCCCCATCACTGCCCGCTTACCCACATCACGATCGCCACCACAGCCAAAGACACACCATAATTGGCCATTATTTGTTAGGTGAACTCGTAATGATTTTAATGCCTGCTCTAATGCATCTGGCGTATGTGCAAAATCAATTACCAGATGCGGCTGTTGATTACCGCCATAACATTGCATACGACCTTCAACCGAATGACATTGCGCCAAGGCTTTTGTCACATCATCGAATGGCACATTTATCGCCAATAAACTTGCGGCTGTAGCCAATAGGTTATCGACATTAAATCGACCTAATAAACTACTGTCTATATGTCCTGAAGACGATTCTCTGACCAATTTAAAATTTACGCCATCACTTGTTGCGTCTATAGCTTGAGCTTGTAGTGACACAGCGTCTTGGCCTTTACTGCTATAACTCATCACAGTGAGACCATTGTTTGCCGCCAAACGTGTCAGTAATGACTTTCCAAAGCCATCATCGCTATTTATCACGGCTGTTTTAAGGTTAGCCATCTCAAACAAACGCTGTTTTGCAGCGGCATAACTAACCATGTCCTGATGATAATCTAGATGATCGCGACTTAAATTTGTCAGCACTGCCACATCAACATCTACGCTATTCAATCGACCTTGCTCAAGCGCATGTGATGATGCCTCTATTACTGCATATTTTATTGTTTGCTGACAAAAATCTGCTAGTGCAGCTTGCAAGCTAATAGGGTCCGGCGTGGTCATACCACTAGACTGTAAATCATTAAGTCTACCAATCCCTAATGTGCCAATAACGCCACAAGGAAGTCCTAAAAATTCTAAACTTTGAGCAATAAACTGACTCACTGAGGTTTTACCGTTAGTGCCGGTCACTGCAATTACGGTCATCGCTAATGAAGGATGACCATAAAAACGAGCAGCAATTTCACCTACTTTATCTGCCAATTTTTTAATAGGATAGGCTTCAACATTTCCTTCAGCTAAAGCCACAGTTTCTTGTTCAGATAGCACATGACTAGCATCAAATAAGATAACTATCGCGCCTAATGTAAGTGCTTGCTCTATATATAAGGTGCGTTGCTCTTTATTTGCTGACAACGAGATAAATAAATTGCCGTGTTGTACTTGTCGGCTATCTAAAGTCAATCCCGTTACGGTTAGTTCGCCAAGCACAGACGGATCTGTCATCATGCCTGCTAACAGCATTGATAAAGACTGTTTATTGGTGACCATCATTGTTGCGCCACCAACATGCGTGACTCAGGTAAATTATCTGGGTCAATATTGAGCAAGCGCATCGCACTCGTCATCACGGCTGAAAATACTGGCGCGGCGACTAATCCACCGTAATAAACGCGACCTTGAGGTTCATCAATCATCACTACCATTGCTAACCTTGGCTTACTAGCTGGAATCACTCCAGCAAATACTGATACATATTTTGCATCTGAATAGCCGCCTCTCGATGCTTTTTTAGCGGTGCCAGTTTTACCTGCAACTCTATAATTTTCCACGGCCGCCTTTTCGGCAGTACCACCAGGTAAAGCAACTCTTTCCATCATTCCCAGTATATGTTTAATGGTGTCACTTGAAAAAACCCGACGTCCATCGGGTAAATTATCCGTTTTCATTAAACTCACTGGTCGTAGAATGCCGCCATTGGCAAGTACCATATAAGCACGAGCCAACTGTAAAGTTGATGTTGCTAGGCCATAACCAAATGCTAAGGTTGCTCGATCAAACGCGCCCCATGTTTGCAGGTCAGGTAAGCTTCCCATTGCTTCACCAGGGAAATAAGCGCCCGTTGGCTGACCTAAGCCAAACGATGAAAAGCCTTGCCATAATTCTTCAGGCTCTAAAGCCAAGGCGACTTTACTTGCACCCACATTGCTAGATTTTTGAATCAACGTCGCCAAGTTTATTTCACCTAAATTATGGTGATCTTGTATGGTATGTCCACCAGCATTAAAGTAGCCTGGATTGGTATTAATTATTGAATCTTCTGTGAATTTTCCTGATTTCAGGCCAGTCGCGACCGTAAAGGGTTTCACTGTTGAACCTGGTTCAAACAAATCAATAACGGCACGATTACGATAATCACTGGCACTTAGTCCACGGCGATTATTCGGATTAAAAGCGGGCTGATTGACCATCGCCAATACTTCACCTGTTTCTATATCTAAAATAACGGCAGAACCTGAATGCGCGTGGTATTTATTAACGGCAGCTTTAAGAGCTTGATAACTTAAATATTGCAGGCGTAAATCGATACTTAATCGAATATCTTCTCCTGGCTTACTAGCCTTCAGTTGCTCGCCACCACCTACGTAACGGCCATATCGATCACGCATCATTCGTTTTAAACCTGGCACACCCTTTAAAGTCTCGTCATGAGTTAACTCTAGTCCTTCCTGGCCCTTATCATCCACATTGGTAAATCCAATCAAGTGGGCAGTAACTTCACCGGCAGGATAATAACGTTTATATTCTCGCTGTAACGCCACACCAGTAATATTGAGCTGTTTCACTTTATCCGCTAGCTCAGGTGATATACGCCTTTTTAAATAGATAAACTCACGTGATTTATTGGCTACAATTTTTTTCTTAACGGCACTGATATGGATCGCTAACAACTCAGCAAGTTCTGATAACTTAGTATCATCAATAGATATGTCTTGCGGATTAACCCATACCGAATCAACCGGCGTACTTATCGCCAATGGTTCGTCATGCCTGTCTAGTATCATGCCGCGATGAGCCGAGACAGTAACATCACGAAGATGGCGTGCATCGCCCTGTCCACGTAAAAACTCAGAATTTAACACTTGAATATCGGCCAAACGCCAAGCGAGGCCAAGTACTAAACAGATAAAGACTAGGCGAACCAGATTTAATCGCCAAGAGCCAACCTGAGTAACTATGTTAGCTCTACTACTCATGGTTTAATAACCACCGTCATATCAGCTGTTGGAGCAACCATTTCTAAACGGAGCTCCGCTTGTTGCTCAATTCTGGCAGGGCTTGCCCAAGTGCTTTGTTCCAACAGTAAACGACCCCATTCCTCGTTGAGATGATCACGTCTTTGCTCTAACTTTTGTAGTGCTACGAACTCTATACGACCAAGATGTTTGCTATAAACGACACCTACGGCGGTAATAATTACCGCTATAACAATCACCAATAATGGCAATTCAATTCGTAATGGCTCTAATTTATCAAGCATCATCACATCAGTTTCTCGACTATACGCAAGACAGCACTTCGTGCACGAGGGTTAACGGCTAACTCATCCTTGCCCGCTTTGATAGCTTTGCCGACCAATTTAACGCGCGGATTAAGCTCATCAGCGCGTATAGGGAAATATGACGGTAAATCATCACCTTTTGCTTGTTCACGGAAATAACGTTTAACGATGCGATCTTCCAATGAATGGAAACTAATTACAGCTAATCGCCCACCGACAGCAAGTACATCTAATGCCTGCTCCAAACCTGTAGTCAAATCACCTAATTCATTATTGATATAAATACGTATTGCTTGGAAAGTTCGCGTTGCGGGATGTTTGTGTTTTTCACGAAAAGGGCTGGCCTTATCGGCTAAATCTGCCAACTGCTTTGTCGTAGTGATCGGCGATGTATCTCGAGTTTCAACTATCGCACGAGCAATGCGTGTTCCAAATTTTTCTTCACCATAGGTTTTAATCACATAGGCAATATCTTCCATTTCAGCGGTTGCTAACCACTCTGCGGCACTGATCCCTACATCAGGGTTCATTCGCATATCTAATGGTCCATCTTTTTGAAAGCTAAACCCTCGTTCAGCTTCATCAAGCTGTGGTGAAGACACACCAATATCTAACAAAATGCCATTGATTTTGCCTTGCCACCCACGAGTTTGTACCGCTGTAGCTAACTCAGCAAATGAACATTGCTCAATACTAAAACGTGGATCGTGAAGTGCCAAATGTTGTCCTACAGCAATAGCCGCTGGATCTTTATCTAAACCGAGTAATTGTCCATCAGCAGATAAATGCGTCAATATTTGACGGGCATGACCGCCACGACCAAAGGTACCATCGACATAAATGCCATCAGCTTTAATTGCTAAAGCTGCTACAGCCTCATTTAATAAAACCGGTAGATGTTCCGAACGACTAACCGTCATAAGTGCGCCTTAAATTGAGAGACTTTCTAATTCAACAGGTAGAATACCGTCAAAATTTTCTTCTAAACACTCATCCATTAGTGCATTCCACGTCTGTTCATCCCACAATTCAAACTTATTACCTTGGCCAATCATCACCATACTTTTATTCAAACCGGCAAACTCTCGTAACTTAGCAGGCAGTAAAATACGACCATTGCTATCCATTTCACATTCAGTGGCATAGCCCAACAACATTCGTTTCAAACGACGTACTTGAGGATTTAAACTCGGCAATTCAGATAACTTTTGCTCAACCCCTTCCCATTCAGGCAAAGGATATAACTGTAAACAATGGTCAGAATGATCAATTGTCACGACAAGACGTCCTTCACAACACACGTCAAGATGCTTACGGAACTTGGCTGGAATGGCCATCCGTCCTTTTGCATCTAGATTAAATGTTGCTACGCCTCGAAACACTGGTCATCCTCAAGTTAGTTGATCCACTTTGATCCACAATTACCCACTTAAAGACACTATAGGAGTGAACAATGGGTGTGTCAAGCAGGATAATGTCCCAAATCCTCTTTTACACACAATGACTTAGCGGCGTTTTGTAAGAGTGGGGGATATACTAAATAGCGAAAAACTAAGGACTACTTTTGTATCATTAAACTGGCATCGTAAGTTAATGTAGATTCTAGATGTCGGAGCTATTTTTAATGCCGAAATAAACTTGTAATATTGCCTAAACAAGCTAAAGAACCTAGAGATAAAAAACATTACTCGCGGATGATATCTAGAAACCGGATGGTGGAAATAGTTGTTCTCAACTTATCTACAGTATTTAAACAGGTAAAAGCTTTAAAAGGGTTTTTACTGGAAGTCTCAGCTTCGTTATCTAAATGAATCTAGCATTGATTCTACCTATTGTATTTTGGTGAGTTTTAATCCTTTGCATAGATCGTTAAAACATTTATTGCTAAGTGGTGTGTTGTTAGGTTCGGGTATTGGACTCATGCACTATATGGGAATGGCTACTGTCCGTTTGAATGCAACCATGACCCATGACAGTGGTTTATTCGATCTTTCCATTATCGGTGCAGTCGCCTTAGCAACCGTGGCGTTAACGCTGCAAGGGGGAAGGCTTAGACAAGGTAGCACTTTTCTGTTCAATAAAAGACAATTTCTTAGTGCGTTAGCAATGGGTAGCGCTACGTCTGGTATGCATTACACCGCCATGTCAGCAGTTAACTTCGCGGCTAGTAACGCACATAAAACCTTTACTGGTATTAACAGCGATACACTCATCGTTATGGTCAGCCCGTCTGTCTTTTTGATGCTGGTGCTGGCAATACTTTTACCTCGCTTAAATTTTTATAAAGATAGTGCCGATAAAATAGAAGTTCGCTATGGAAATATCTTTGAAAATTCTTTGACAGAGATTTTTATATTTTCTGCCGATGACTATTCGTTTCTTAATGTTAATCGTGGCGCATGCCGAAATCTTGGCTATAGCCAAGATGAGTTAAAAAATGTGTGCAGGCAGCCGCATTCGAAAGTAATAAGTTTGCTTCCGAAGAACTATATAAGGATGATGACTGTGTGCCAGCGTGTGTACTATGAGTGTAAAACCTCTCGGAAAGAAATGTAACCCACTGTATTTAAACTTAAAATAAAAAATTGAGATGGTCGATAAGCCGGGTTCTGTCGAGGACAATCATTCATCTGGGACAAGCATCACTACTTGCCTCAAGCAACCTACCCAAGAACGATACGGGCCGTACCTGTTTGCCTAAGCAAACTGCTCTTCTATTTGGTCTTGCTCCAGGTGGGGTTTACCTTGCCACGCCTGTTACCAGTCGCGCGGTGCGCTCTTACCGCACCATTTCAACCTTACCGAACTATCCGAAAATAATCAGGCGGTGTATTTTCTGTTGCACTTGCCGTAGGCTTGCGCCTCCCAGAAGTTATCTGGCACCCTGCCCATTGGAGCCCGGACTTTCCTCACAATTAGTCTAGCTAAAAGCGCGATTGTCTGACCATCTCAGCGGAGGATCATACCTGACAACTAGTCTTTGTGCTGAAGTTTAAGTGCCATGTCATAAGCATTGTTTTTACTGATACCTAATAATGCTGATGTGATGGCGGCTGCTTTTTTAACCGGCAACTCTTTGAGCAATAAATTCAAGACACGATTGACTTCAACTTCGCTGGCATCTTGATGCTGTTTAGCCCCTTCTACAAGTAAAACACATTCTCCACGCTGTTGATTAGGATCATTACTAACCCAATCCAACAGTCCGGCTAAAGGTTTAGTGTTGATTGTTTCATGCAACTTGGTCAGTTCACGCGCTAAGCAGACGCGGCGCTCTTCACCAAATATAGTGACCATATCGATTAATGTTGATTGTAATCTGCGCGGGCTGTCATAAAAAATTAAGGTACGAGTATCAGCAGCCAATTTTTCTAATGTTTGCAGTCGTGCGCCTTGTTTTGATGGCAAAAAACCTTCAAAGCTAAATCTATCTGATGGTAAACCGGAGGCCGAAAGCGCCGCTATCACCGCGCAACTCCCCGGAATAGGTATAACGGGAATACCGTGTTCACGTACTAGCGATACCAATTTATAACCAGGGTCGCTGATCAATGGCGTGCCAGCATCACTAATTAAAGCGATGGATTCACCTTGCTGTAATCGCGTTAATAAGGTTTCGCTGCGTTGTTGTTCATTATGATCATGCAAGGAAACACTCGGTGTTTTTATCGCAAAATGTTGCAATAAAAAACCACTATGGCGGGTATCTTCTGCAGCTATTACATCAACAGATTGCAATATTTCAATTGCCCGTTGTGACATATCTGCTAGGTTGCCAATCGGGGTGGCGACGATATACAAACACGCTATTTCATTTTCTGACACAAAGAACACCTTATATAATTACTCAGTTCTGGTCGTAATATACGTGAGTTGATACTATGTTTCTCTATATTTATCATTCCTGATGCGACGGCCATGACACAACGATTCTATTTAAGCTTATTGATAATCATCGCTCTCAACGTGACGGCATGCCAACAGGCAATATCACCGCTCGCTAATCGACCAGATAATACCGCGGTAATTGCCGCGCAAACCGCCGAGCAATCAGGCGACTATTTATCCGCGTCACAACTATATCTTGATTTAGCGAAGGCAGTAGGCGAACCCCAAAAATCCCAGTTCAATTTACGTGCAGCAACGGCATTTTGGCAACTCACCCAATTAGAACAAGTTACAACTACTCTAGCGAATGTTAACCCCGCTGTTCTGGATCCAACACAGCAATTAGATGCCGCGATTCTTAAAGCTAATATTGCTTTAATCAATTCTCAGCCAACGGAAGCTTTAGCGGCGCTTTCGCCTTTTGATTTAACCTATACAGAACCAACACAAAAACAACAGGCGCTTGAACTCAAAATACAGGCTTACGCACTAACTCAAAACTGGCTAGAAAAAGCCAACAGCCATATTATGCTTGACCCCTTACTTACTGATTCAGAGCGAACTCAAAATCAACAATTGCTTTGGGCAGCGCTGATGTCACTGACCCCACAGGCATTAGATTTATTTAACCCAGGCATACCGCCAGCTGTTGATAGTGGCTGGTATGCACTCGCATACTTGGTGAAAACCTATAGCGCAAACCCTGAGACATTCAAGGTCGCCTTGGAAGACTGGAAACGTAATTATCCTAACCACCCTACCGCTCCAGAGCTTTATGAACAAAGCATAGACCTTGGTACAACACAGCTTAAAGATATTACTGACATTGCCATTTTACTGCCCGAAACAGGCCCTTATCAGGCATCGGCCGAGGCTATCAAACGCGGCATTCTTGCCGCCCATTTTAATAGCAGATCTAATGCCCGATTACACTTTTTTGCCGTAGACACAGATAAACAGACCGGATTAAGTAATGTATTGCAAGAATATCAGCGCGCTATTGAGCAACATGCAAGTCTAGTTATTGGGCCGCTAGACAAAGAATCCGTTCAAATCTTAGCGGATGCCGATAACTTACCTATTCCGGTACTTGCGCTTAATCGATTAGCCAATGATAGCAACAGACAAAATCTGTTCCAATTTGGCTTAGCCCCAGAAGATGAAGCTGTGGCGGTAGCGGATTATGCCACCCAGAAAAATTACCATCGGGCACTGGTCTTAGCGCCAAATAACGAATGGGGGGCTCGTATTGCAGCCGCATTTAATAGTCAGTGGTTACAAAATGGTGGGGTCTTACTCAATCAAGCCAATTACAATCCAAACCAAAATGATTTTGCCACGACCCTTAAACCTTTACTTGGCTTACAAGCCAGCGAACAGCGTTACGCGGCACTAAGACAACGCCTCGGTACTTCAATAGAATTTGTAGCCCGTCGTCGGCAAGATATTGATTTTATTTTCCTTGTTGCCAAGCCTTTAAAGGCTCGACAGCTGGTGCCACAACTTAAATTTCATCGCTCAGGCCAACTGCCCATTATTGCCACCTCCCATGTCTATGAGGGTTATGACAATAGCCAACAAAACATAGATCTTAACAACCTTATTATCAGTGACATGCCTTGGGTATTTAATAATATAGCGCAATCTGACCCGACTTATATCGCATTACGTAACGATTCACCTCAACGTTTTGAAGAGTTTGTTCGACTATATGCGTTAGGCGCTGATGCTTATCACTTGATTCCCGAACTTAATAAATTAAGCCATTCTCCTGAGTTAAGCTTTAATGGCGCAACTGGCGTACTATTGATAAACTCATCTGGACAAGTAACACGTAAACCTAGATGGGCTAAATTTAATCATGGGCTTCTCGATCTTTTACCTTTAGCTGAGCCACTAACGACACTACCTTAATGAATTCGGCACTCACTATAGGCCAACAAGCTGAGTTATTGGCCTGCCAATTTTTACAACAGAATAAACTCAAACTTATCGAGAAAAATTATCATTGTCGACGCGGTGAAATTGATTTAATTATGCAAGATCAAAATACGCTGGTTTTTATCGAAGTCCGTTATCGTAAAAATGATCGCTTCGGCAGTGCATTAGAAAGCGTTAATTATAAAAAACAAGCAAAAATAATAATCACTGCTGAACATTATTTATTACATAATACGCAAGCATTTTCAGGCTATCGCTTCGATGTCATCGCAATCTCGCCGACACAACAGACTCATGACATAATATGGGTTAAAGATGCCTTTCATAGCAACTAAATAATAACTAAGCCTGTCTCACACAGGTGATAATAAACCCTTCCACTTAACAGGAAATAAACATGCCCAAAATGAAATCACTCTTATTGTTAATTATTCCCGTCGTGCTGTTGCAGGGTTGTGCAGCTGCCGTCGTGACTGGCGCGGCCACTGGCGCGGCCGTTGTACATGACCGTCGTTCCGCAGGTACCGTACTTGATGATCAATCCATTGAGATAAAAGTGTCGAGTATCTTGTTTAGTAACAAGAAAATCTACGACCAAAGTCATATTAATGCCACTAGTTATAACGGTGTAGTATTAATTACGGGTGAAACACCCAATGAAAGTCTTAAACAACAAGTGACAAAAGAAGTACAGACCATCGCTAACGTTCGTCGTATACATAACGAATTACTTATTGCCGCACCAAGTTCATTACCATCTCGTAGCAGTGATGCATGGATTACGTCAAAAATAAAAGCAAAACTAACCGCCGATAAATACATCGACCCGTTTTTTATAAAAGTAGTCACCGAACACGGCATTGTGTATCTAATGGGTTTAGTAAGTCATGCTGAAGCTGACAGAGTCGTCGATATTGTTACCCAATCAGCCGGCGTGCAACGGGTGATTAAAATATTTGAATATACCGATTAATAGTTTAGCAACCTCGCTCTCTCATTAAGAAAGAGCGAGGTATTTAACTTAAATTAGAACGGCTTCACCACGACTAAAATGACCACAGCAAGCAATATCATCACTGGCAATTCATTAAACCATCGATAAAAGACATGGCTACGCTGGTTTTCATCTTGACTAAATAGACGAAGTAAATGACCACAATAGCCATGATAGACCAGTAGCAGTACAACTAATGTCAGTTTGGCGTGCAACCAATGCATGGCCATAAGTTGCTCAAGAGAATAAAAACTTAACAACCATAATCCAAATAACACCGTTAACACGGCACTTGGTGTCATAATGCCACGATAGAGTTTCCGCTCCATAATTTTAAAACGTTCACTACCTGCTTTGTCTTCACACATGGCATGATAAACGAATAATCTTGGCAGATAAAAAAGCGCAGCAAACCAGGTTATTACAAAAATAATATGGAACGCTTTAACCCACAACATGGCTTATCCCTTTTAGTCTAAAATAGTAATATCAGTTTAATCTATCACGGAGATCAACATGGCAAATATTACCATTGATGAGCGTCGTAATTTTAGTCGCATTCCATTTCACGCCCAAGCACATCTACATGCAGATAAAGGCGAATTACACCTGAATTGTGAAGTGTTGGATGTGTCGCTAAATGGTATTTTAATTGTCAAACCTGATGGCTGGCGAGGACAACTTACTGATAACTATAAAATTGACTTAGTACTTGAAAATGCACAACTCGTCATTAAAATGTCAGCGGCAGTAGCCCATATAGATGACGGAACTATTGGTTTTATTTGCAAAAATATAGATTTAGAAAGTATTAGCCATTTAAAACGACTAATCGAACTTAATTTAGGCGATGAAGCCTTGCTTCACCGCGAACTGGCATCATTGATCCAATAGCGCTGAAATTGCATCGGAGAGATGTTTCACCGCCGTCACCTTAATGCCTTTAATTGGTTTGCGTGGCGCGTTGGCAACGGGCACAATCGCATGGCTAAAGCCATGTTTCGCCGCGTCATGAATACGCTCTTCACCTGCCTGCACAGGCCTGATCTCCCCCGTCAAACCCACTTCACCAAATAATACCCAATCTTGTGGTACGGCTTTATTTCGTAGACTAGATAAAACGGCGGCTAATACTGCTAGATCGGCACCCGTTTCACTGAGTTTCACCCCACCGACCACATTAATGAACACATCTTGATCATTGCAGGTAATACCGCCGTGCCGATGTAATATGGCGAGTAACATTGCTAAACGATTCTGATCCAGCCCTACTGAGACTCTGCGCGGGTTACCCAAGGGGCTATCATCAACCAGTGCCTGTACCTCTACCAGCATTGGACGGCTCCCCTCTCTGATCACCGTCACCACACTGCCAGCAAGCGCTGCTTCGCCTCGTGATAAGAAGATAGCGGACGGATTACTCACCTCTTTTAAACCGAGCTCCGTCATCGCGAACACACCTAATTCATTGATCGCGCCAAAACGATTTTTTACTGCTCTTAATATTCTGAATCGGCTGGATGTATCGCCCTCAAAATACAATACAGTATCGACCATATGTTCTAATACACGTGGCCCAGCTAGAGCTCCTTGTTTAGTAACGTGGCCTACTAAAATCAGTGTTGTACCACTAGACTTAGCAAAACGAACTAATTGCGCGGCACTTTCTCGCACTTGAGCAACGGTGCCTGGAGCTGATTGTAAAAGCTCAGTAAAAACGGTCTGAATGGAATCAATAACCATCACTTGTGGTTTTCGAGCATGTGCTGTGGCAATCATCTGTTCGGCATGAGTTTCAGCCATCAAATCAACTGGGGCATTTTCCAATTGTAAACGTTCAGCGCGCAAACGAATCTGTTGCAGTGACTCTTCACCACTAATATATAGAGGGCTAACACCACTGGTTTTAGCCATTATCGCCATCGCTTGCAATAATAAAGTCGACTTTCCGATGCCTGGATCACCCCCAATCAGCACTACCGAGCCAGTGACCAAACCTCCACCTAAAACACGGTCGAGCTCATCTAAACCCGTCGTCCAACGAACGGCTTGCTCTGACGTCACTTCGCTTAAGGATTGAACCTGATTTTTTTGTTCACCAGCATAACCGGTATGGCGACTTATCGTAGATTGGCTGGTCGCTGATGCAGGTGCTTGAATTTCTTCTTCCAAACTATTCCATGCGCCACATTCAGCACAACGTCCACCCCATTGCGGCGTCTGCCCACCGCATTCTTTACAAACATAGACGCGCTTAGGTTTAGCCATGGTGATACTCTCTTTTTACACGTTCGTTTAATTGACACAACAATTCGTAGGAAATGGTATTGGCTTGCTGTGCCATATCATCGACAGTCAATAATTCACTGCCCCACATAATAACTGCATCACCGACAGTGACATCACTTAAATTTGATATATCAATAGCAATCATATCCATCGAAACTCTGCCTACTATCGGTACTCTATGATTATTAATCAATACCGAGCCAACATTTGACAGATGCCGACTATAGCCATCGCCATAGCCAATACTGACAATACCTATTCGGCCTGGTTTTTCTGCGACCCAACTGCCTCCATAGCCAACGTTATCGCCCACGTGTAGTGGTTGTATAGCGATTAGTTCTGAGGTTAACTGCATCACTGGTTTTAGATCTAAATCTTGTGCAGTTCTGTCTTCAAAAGGTGTGGCACCGTAAAGCATTAATCCTGGACGCACCCAATCACCATGACTTGCTGAAAATGAAAATATAGCTGCTGAATTAGCCATACTGGTTTTTAAACCATACTGGTCAGCACATTCCATTAGCTTGTCTAATTGCTGTTGATTTCTTGGATCACCCACCAAGTCCGAATTGGCAAAATGACTCATCAAACCAACCTCGCCTGTTATATTCGAGCTAGTGGTTAAAACTTGCAAAGCATGATCAATCAGATCAGTGCTCAATCCCAAGCGATGCATTCCGGTTTCTACCATCAACCAACAAAAGCTTAAGGGTCTAGAGAGTTGTGCTGTGCTGACTAATTGCAGTTGAGAGGCATGATGAAAGACTATCGATAAATCATTCTCGGCGGCGGACTGTAAGTCGGCAACACAATTCACGCCTTCAAGAATAACTATCGCTTGTTGAATACCCGCTGCGCGTAATAGCAGACCTTCAGATAATCTAGCAACTGCAAAGGCATCGCTGTCGTGAAGTGCTTGTGCAACTTGGATTGCACCATGACCATAGGCATCAGCTTTTATAGCCGACATAATTTTACTATTTGGAGCCAGTTGTTTTACACGCTCAAAATTATGCTGTAGCGCGGCTAAATTGATATGGGCTACAGGGTAGGACGACACAATTAATGCTCACCATAATCATCATAGTTTTGAAAAGCAAAATTCTCAAAACGGGTGTATTTACCTTGGAAGGTCAATGCCACCGTACCGATAGGGCCATTACGCTGTTTACCGATAATGATCTCAGCCTTACCTTTATCGGTTGAATCCTCGTTATAGACTTCATCACGATAAATAAAGACAATTAAATCCGCATCTTGCTCAATCGCACCTGATTCACGTAAATCTGACATGATTGGGCGTTTATTTGGGCGTTGCTCTAGACTTCGATTTAACTGAGATAATGCAATAACAGGTACTTCGAGTTCTTTTGCTAACGCTTTAAGTGATCGAGATATCTCTGATACCTCGGTAGTCCTATTTTCACCCGCCTTACCACTACCTTGCATCAACTGAATATAATCGATCACGATTAAGCTAAGGCCATGTTCACGTTTCAAACGTCGGGCCCGTGCTCGTAGTTCAGTTACAGACAATGCCGGCGTATCGTCAATAAATAAAGGGGCTTCATTCAACAACGCAATAGCAGAAGTTAAGCGTGGCCAATCATCATCATTTAAACGACCAGTACGCAGACGGTGTTGATCAATTTGACCGAGTGATGACAACATCCGCATTGCAAGAGCATCTGCAGGCATCTCCATACTAAATACCGCAACGGGTTGTTTGCTTTTTATCGCGGCATTCTCAGCCAAGTTCATCGCAAAGGTTGTTTTACCCATGGATGGTCGGCCAGCGACGATAACTAAGTCGGCAGGCTGTAAACCAGATGTTTGCATGTCAAAATCGGTGAATCCAGTAGAAAGGCCCGTTATCGGGCTATCATTTTCAAATAAAGTATCAATCCGATCAACCACTTTACTCAGCACTTCTTTAACCTGAATAAAACCGCCACTTCGTTTTGCACCTTTTTCTGCAATTTCAAATACTTGACGTTCAGCCTGGTCTAGCATTTGTTCACTACTGCGACCTTCAGGATTAAACGCATCATTAGAAATCGTAGTGCCAATAGCGATAAGTTGGCGGAGTATGGAACGCTCACGGACAATAGACGCATAAGCCACAATATTAGCCGCACTCGGCGTATTTCGAGCTAACATGCCCAGATAAGCTAATTGACCGACCTGCTCAAGTTCACCACGGGTATCATGCCATTCAGCTAAAGTGATAACGTCGACAGGGTGGGATTTTTCAAATAATGCAGCAATACCACGAAAAATCAGCTGATGATCCCGGCGATAGAAATCATGGTCGACTAATAAGTCGGCCACTTTCTCCCAGCTACTGTTATCAAGCATCAGGCCACCCAGCACAGATTGCTCGGCTTCGATGGAGTTAGGCGGGATCTTGAGTGCTTGTGTCGCCATATCCGTATAGGATTCAGGATAGTTTAAATCATCATCCACAGCAGTCACCCAGTCGTGTTTACCCACATTATTTTTAGACAGCTAAACCACTTAAATCATGGTCTAACTAAAATTAGGTAATGGAGTCGAGATTAACTCGACTCCATTGATTTTACTTTCTTACTTTTTACGCTTCGTTTTCTTGTGCTTTTGCAATTGCTTCAGCTTCTTCCAACGCTTTAGCTCTTGCTTTACTGTTTTCTTCAGCTTCAGCTTGCGCTTGCAATTGAGCTTCAGATGTAACATTTACTTTAATGATAGCAATTACATCAGCATGCAGTTGAATAGTAATATCGTATTCACCTGTGTGACGTAATGGACCTTCAGGAAGGCGTACTTCATTACGGTCAATATCAGCACCAGCAGCATTCAATACATCAGTAATATCAGATGCGCCAACTGAACCAAACAACTTACCTTCAATACCAGCATTAGCCATGATGTTTACATCACCAGCTTTAACCAGTTTAGCTTTACGTACTTCAGCTTCACCCTGCAATTTAGCTGCGGCTGCTTCAAGATCTGCACGACGCGCTTCAAAGATTTCTCTGTTGCGTTTGTTTGCAGATAAAGCTTTACCTTTAGGTACTAAGAAATTACGTCCAAAGCCAGCTTTAACTGAAACTTCATCACCTAGGTTTCCAAGCTTCTGCATTTTTTCTAGCAAAATTACTTGCATCGTTCTACCCTCATTCGCAGTGAAACACTGCTCTTTAAAGTCACTCGTCGCTTCCTACTGGAAGTCGACGAAAATTAAACCACTGTTCCAAAACACCTATTATCGTGAGTAACACCGCCATCTGTGGCATCATCACAAGCAGTAACACATATACGGCTACCAACCAAAATGACTGTCTTTGTTGTTGTTTGACAATGGCATGTACCACTGACAATCCTTGCAAAGTAAACACAACCAACAGCACGGGCAAACATGCTCGCAATATTGCTACACTATCACCCAAAGGCAATGCCGTCACTACCATCATGACGATGGTCAATATTGCTACAGACTTGCCAAGTTTAAGCTGTTGAAACTCACTTGCAAAACCACCAGGATTATACAACTTAGCTTGCCATGACCGCCCAATCAACAAACCCAACATGATATTGAGACTCAAACCTGCGGCCATTAAACCGGTCATCATGCCTGATAAATTCAATACTATCGCTTGCGTTTGTGCTTGATCAAACTGCCAACCTGGCTGCTGAGCTAAGGTTTCTGCAAGTGGCGCAATTAACTGTTGCCACCACAAAACGGGGTCTGGTAAGACTAAATAAGTACCCAATACGACCACGATGCCTAAGCCTGTCGTAGCTAATAAACTCATAGCCAACGACCGTGTATAACCCAATACCCAACTAGCGCCGAATATAGGCAACCAACTTGATATTAAAAACAATCCAGAGATAAAGATCTTATCTAGTAACAGCACAGCTAATAATGTAAATAAAGCTGTGGTTGCTACAACGACCTTCATTCCTTCTTTTGGCCCCATACGTAAAGTAAATAGGACAATAACCCCACTCGCTAAATAACTAAAGGGCGGTAACATCAAAGCGGCAACCGAAAGTAATGCAATAACACCAGCAGCTTGCCAGCGACCTTGCATTGTAAATTGTGCAAGACTCTGCAACATTTTCTTACGCTTTATTTCGATTCGATGTTTCGGATAACAATACGTTTTTACTTATGCATGTCACAGTAAGGAATCAACGCTAGGAAACGCGCACGTTTCACACATGTTGAAAGCTGACGTTGGTAACGTGCTTTAGTACCTGTAATACGACTAGGAACAATTTTTCCTGTTTCCGTGATGTAATTTTTCAATAAAGTTACATCTTTATAATCGATTTGCTTAACACCTTCAGCGGTGAAGCGACAAAATCTTCTACGTCTAAAAAAACGTGCCATTGTATGCTCCTTGGGTTTTAAGCGTTATCGCGTCTACGCGGTTTTTCTTCTTCATCTTTACGCATCATTGGAGAAGGTTCAGTAACCGCTCCATCAGTAGATACGACAAGATTACGAATAACAGCGTCATTGAAACGGAAAGCAGTAGTAACTTCATTCAATTGTTCAATTCCACATTCCACATTCATTAGAATGTAGTGTGCTTTATGAATTTTATTGATTGGGTAAGCCAATTGACGGCGACCCCAGTCTTCGAAGCGATGCACAACACCACCATTGCTTGTTAGGATCTGCTGGTATTTTTCAACCATTGCAGGTACTTGTTCACTCTGATCAGGGTGGACCAGAAACACGATTTCGTAATGTCTCATAAGAGCTCCTCACGGTTTATACAGCCCCACTTTATCGAGGCAAGGAGTTTTGCCGATGTTTAACTACATCAAAGGCAATCGACAATTTTACGTTATGTTGTTACATAATCACAAGTTACGTTGTCGAAATGCTTCAAATAAACAAACACCCGCCGCCACTGAAACATTCAAGCTTTCCGCTCCACCTTGCATAGGGATATACATGACATGATCGCAACACTCACGAGTCAAACGTCTAATACCGCGGCCCTCAGCACCCAATACAATAGCTAAAGGACCCTTCAAGTCAGCCTGATAAAGTGTCACGTCACTTTCACCCGATGTACCTACAACCCAAATGCCACGTTGTTGCAAATCGCGCAAAACCCGCGCTAAATTAGTCACTTGTATAAAGGGTAATCGCTCAGCGGCACCACTTGATACTTTCAACGCAGTACTCGTTAAACTAGAAGCACGATCTTTAGGTGCAATAACAGCATGAGCACCAGCAGCTTCAGCTGATCTCATACAAGCACCTAAATTATGAGGATCTTGTACGCCATCTAATACCAATAAAAAAGGGTTACCTTTAAGGTCATCCAGTATTTTATCTAGATCTGTTTCATCCAAATCACGTAGTGGCGTACAGCGTGCGACACCACCTTGGTGCCTAGCATCTGGTGCCATCTCGTCTAACTGATCACTATCCACTTTGTGAATTGAAATATCGTGCGGTTTAGCTGCTTCAACGATCGCAGCAATCCGATCATCATGGCGATCTTCCGACAACCAAACTTCGGTTACACGCGTTACAGGCATTTCAAGCGCCGCCTGAATTGCATGCAAACCAAAGATCAGATCATTGCGTTGTGAATTGCTGTTACTACGGTCGTTACTAGTACTGGCTACTTTGCGGTGTTTGGAATGCTTTTGATTCTTGCCCTTCGATGATGGGTTTGACATATATTTCTACTCGACGATTTAATTGACGACCGGCTTCGGTATCGTTAGTTGCTCTCGGTTCCGCTTCACCTCGACCTACAGTTACAAGACGATCCGAAGGAATTCCACGAGAAGCAAAATAATTGACCACTGATGCGGCGCGTTGTTGTGAAAGTTGCATATTATAGCTATCTGAACCGACACTGTCCGTATGACCGACCACATGAACAACCGTATTTGGATATCGTTTTAAAATATCAGACACTTTCATCAAAGTCGGCATGAACGACGATTTTAATGCTGCACTACCAAAATCGAAGGATATTTCACTCGATACATCGATCTTCAAACTTTCATCTTGTAAGCGTTGCACTTCTATATTATGCGCCGCTTGTTCAGATGCTAGTGCGGCTTCCATCTCTTGTTGTTGATTATCCATATAATGGCCAACACCTGCACCCGCTAGTGCGCCTACAGCGGTACCGATAAGTAAACCGCCTTTATCGTTTTTAATTGAATGACCTAATAAGGCGCCAGCAACGGCACCCACAGCCGCGCCTGTTTTAGCTTTTTGATTTGGGTCATTGGCAGCACAACCAGCCAAACTGACACTTATTGCTGCAACTAATAATAATTTATTCATAACTAATATCCTTTGTTAAATAATAGACCATAAGACATAGCCCGATTATACTGCTACACCTACTTATATTGCTGAGTTATATATTATGGAACGTAGCTTCATCCCAATAAACATTGCCTTACTCACTGTGTCCGACACCCGTACCTTAGATAACGACACATCGGGTAAAGTTCTTCGCGAAGGCTTATTAAGCGCTGGTCATCATCTTGCCGCGCAACAAATTGTTGCAGATGACACCTATCAGATTCGTGCAATTATTTCACAGTGGATTGCAGATCCAGATGTTCATGCAGTCATTACCACAGGTGGTACAGGCTTGACTGGTCGAGACGGTACACCTGAAGCAGTACAGGTATTGCTGGATAAAGAAATTGCTGGCTTTGGTGAATTGTTTCGCCAGATATCTTTTCAAACTATTAAAACATCAACCATCCAATCTAGGGCAATCGGTGGCGTAGCTAACGGTACTTTCATTTTCTGCCTACCCGGTTCTAGCGGTGCATGTAAAACGGGCTGGAATGATATTCTCAGAGAACAACTCGATGCTCGCCATCGGCCCTGTAACTTTATTGATCTTATTCCCCGTTTATTAGAAAAATGAACACGCTGATTCTTTATACCACTACAGGTTGTCATCTTTGTGAACTAGCTGATGCCATCTTGCAGGATTTAGCCAGCCAATATCAACTCACCATAATCCCTACTGAAATTGGCGATGATGATGACCTTGTTGAGCGTTATGGTATCCGTATTCCAGTAGTACAATTTGCTGATAATACAGATATCGGCTGGCCTTTTGACCAACACGACATCGAAAGAAAGCTTACGCAACAGTAATATTTCACTCTAATCACAGCAAAAATATTTTCTAGCAAAGGTCAGCATTTATTAAAGCCGTTATACTGTCCCTTTTATTTTCAGCAAGATTTTCTTAACAATGACAGTTCAATACATCGATACCGCCGAAGAACTCAGTAGCTTTTGCCAACAAATTGCTCACACCACCTGGATGACAGTTGATACTGAATTCTTGCGAGAAAAGACCTACTCACCGCAATTATGTCTGATTCAAGTTGCTACCGAAAATGCTATCGCTTGCATTGACCCTATTGCCATAACTGATTTAACACCGATTTTAGACCTCATCTATAATCCTGATATCGCGGTTGTCTTTCATGCTGCACGTCAAGATCTCGAACTTTTATATTTAATCCGAGATGAACTGCCGACCAATGTCTTTGATACTCAACTTGCTGCCACAGTATTAGGTTATGGCGATCAAATAGGTTATGGCAATCTCGTCAAACTGTGTATCGATGTCGACTTAGATAAAGCACATTCACGTACCGATTGGACTAAACGCCCCTTAGATCCTGATCAGATTGACTACGCCGCAGACGATGTCCGTTACTTACGTGATGTCTACAAACTACTTCGTCAACAATTGACCGATAAAAAACGTACACACTGGCTCGATGAAGATTTTGCTGTTTTGACTAGCATCGATACTTATCTAGTCAAACCCGAAACAATGTGGCGTAAAGTAAAAGGCTTCGGTCGCTTAAAAGGTGTTCAATTAGCCATATTGCAACGCCTTGCCGCATGGCGTGAACAACGTGCAGTGGCATCAAACCGCCCTCGTCGCTGGATATTAAAAGATGATGTATTATTAGACTTAGCTAAGTTAGCACCCGAGACATTAGACAAATTCAACTTAATTCGTGGATTAGAAAGCAATACAATTAACCGCCACGGTAAAGAGCTGCTAAATGAAATAGTCTTAGCTAAAGCATTGCCAAAAGAGCAATGGCCCACCGTTAAAAAAGCTCAACCGCTCACTCCGCAACAAGATTCAATTGTTGATGCTCTAATGTCACTGCTCAGAAAATATTGCATTGAACAAGAAATTGCCCCCACCGCAGTTGCCTCGCGTAAAGATGTAGAGAAGATGGTGGCAGGCGAAACAGATATACCGTTATTACAAGGTTGGCGTAATGAAATAGTTGGTCATCATTTACACGCATTTTTAAATGGTGAACTTACTATTAGTACCGACCAAAACCAACTTAACACCCAAGAAAAAGGATAACCTTATGTCAGCACTCATTTGTGGCTCATTCGCCTACGACACCATTATGGTGTTTCCAGACCAATTTCAAAACCACATCATGCCCAACAAAGTACATATGTTGAATGTGGCATTTTTAGTGCCAGAGTTGCGTCGTGAATTTGGTGGCTGCGCAGGTAACATCGCCTATAACTTAAAATTGCTGGGAGATGAGCCGGTACCAATGGGCACCGTGGGTAGCGACTTTACTAGTTATGCAACATGGATGGACCAACATCAAATAAGTCGTCGTCATGTTCATGTTAAAAAAGGTAATTACACTGCTCAAGCCTTTATCACGACCGACATGAATGATAACCAAATCACTGCGTTTCATCCCGGCGCAATGAACCTAGCTCATGAAACAAAGATCAGTGAAGCAAAAGACATCACTTTGGCCATTGTCTCGCCTGACGGCCGCGATGGTATGATCCAACACGCTCAACAACTCCATGAAGCAGGTATTCCATTTATCTTCGATCCAGGTCAAGGTTTACCGATGTTTAATGGTGAAGATTTAATGCGTTTTACCCAACAAGCCACCTACATCACCTTAAATGATTATGAAGCTCAACTGTTCCAAGATCGTACTGGCTTATCACCACATGAAATTGCCGAACAGGTTGAAGCACGCAGCATCACTCGTGGCGGTGAAGGTTCTCATATTTATACTGATGGTAAACGCTTAGACATTCCATCAGCAAAAACCTCAAAACTCGCCGATCCGACGGGTTGTGGCGACGCCTATCGTGCCGGTTTAATCCACGGCATCATGCATGGTAAAGATTGGGAAACTACTGGCCGGATTGCATCGCTATTAGGTGCCATTAAAATCGAACATCATGGTACGCAAAATCATAGTTTTACTGCTGAAGAATTTGCAGAACGATTTGAGCAGTCATTTAATAGAAAATTATAATCCGCAAAAAAATACCACCCTTTCAACTGAGAGGGTGGTATCTAATTAAAGTTGGACTAAATCAATCGAGTCTGACACCTTTGATTTTTTTAAAGGTGTCGAACTTGTCACCAATGTCAAAAAGAACATGAAAGCAAAACTCCTTTCTGCGTGGGATAGAGCGATGTTATCACGGCGCTTTATTATTGAAACCATCAATGACCAATTAAAAAATATCACTCAGATCGAGCA